>CAUQJU010000020.1:0-11396 GCA_963518005.1 uncultured Campylobacter sp. | reverse complement strand
CGGGATCACTACCGCGGAAAGCGGATTTTTCGGTATCGAGCCCAAAATTTGATAGGGCGATTTTCGCATTTGGGCGATATCTGCCAAATTTATCGTTACTCCCTTTTTGGTTTGGAAAATTTTATCCTCGTAAAGATAAACGAGCGAGGGATTTTTGAGTTTTTTGATTAGGTCGGCGGCGGCTAAAATATTCATAAAAATACCGGCTATAAACATCGAAGCAAACCTAGGGTCTCGCATCGCCTCAGCTCTAAAAACCTCCCAAAAGGAGCCGCTTTGCCAGTCTACCATGCCGCTAAAAAATATCAGAAATATCATAGAAAGGTTAATGATAATCAAGAAGGCGCAGCCAACCGAGATGCGGTAAAAATCATCCTGTAAAACCAGCGGATTTTCGTCGTAATTTCTGCTCAATTTTTCTCCTTTATCGCTTGCTCGCACAAAAATAGCTAAATTTACCGGCAAGCCTCGCGCCCCAAATTTAGCCTTTAAAACCGGGTGCGTATATTAAAACGATTGCGGTTTCGTCCGCTTTTTGCAAACGAGCTAAACTATTGCACCGATTTTGTTTTGCGGGCGCTTGCTTAGTTTTGGCGGGGCTTTGCCGCTAAATTTAACCTCAAATCAAAGCCGCCCTAACCGCAGCAAAACGCCGCAAAGGGCTATTTAAAAACAAAGTCCGCAATGCTAGCAAAACCGCTTAAAACCTTGCGCGCATCCTCGCTACCTAGACCGGCGGCTCGTTCTATGAGTTCGTCGCTTTTTTGCTCGTCCGCGCTCACGCCTACGCCAAGGCCATAGCAAACGCCCAGCATAAACGTCCCGTCCGCTCCGCCTAGACGCGCGGCGTTAGCAAAGTCAGCAACAGCAGCCTTTGGGTCATAAAGCTTGCCTCTGCGCGGATCTAGCATAACCATGCCGCGACGATAATACCCGTCCGCCGCACGCTCGCTGCCAAGCGCCTCCTGCCGCTCCAAAGCCTCGCCGATATAGCCTAGCGCGCGCGAATAATCGCTCATCCGCAAAAATAAATAGCCCAAATTTAGCGCCGCTTGCGGTTCGCCGCCGCTTGCGGAGAGCTTGTAGTAGCGCACCGCGCGAACATAATCCCCGTAAATCGTCTCGTAAACGTAGCCCGCCTCTAGCTGCGCCTGCGCGTCCCCGCCCTCTGCGGCTTGCAGAGCAATTTCTAGCGCGGCGCCGTAGTTTTGTTCGTTAAAAAGCCTTAAATACTCGTCTTTGACGGCGTCAAAAAGCTCGCCCGAGGCGAGATTTACCGCAAGTATCGTTAGCCAAAGCGCGAGTCTCACCGCTCGTCCTTTAGCGGACTAAACAGATCCGCAAACATCGGCTCGTAGTTGGCTACGGGCGCACCCCCTATCTCGTCGTAGCCCGTTATGACGCCGTCCTCGTCGGTGACGAAAAACGCCGCGCTTAGTTTGCCAGGCGCGGTCTCCTCGCAAACTCGCCCCGGCTCGCCGCTTTTTGCGCTATTTTGCAAATAATAAACCTTAGATCCGTCCTCTCGCACGCAAACGTCGGCAAAATCCGCACGGTCTACGAGGGTTAGGATATGTTGCCCTTTTAGCTGCGCTAAATGCGGATTTGCGTAGTTTTTACCGCTCGCGCAGCCGCTAAGCATTAGCGCGCTTGCAAGCGCGGTTTTCATTAAAATTCGCATTCTCTTTCCGTTTTATTTTTTTTGTTAAATTCGCAAACTCTCGCACGAATCCGCCCTAAATTTACTTAAAATAGCCGTTTCGCCTATCCTTTAGGCATTTAGTCGCCGCGCCGATTTAAATTTACCGCCCCGCAAAATCTCGCTACGCGGTAATTTCATCCTTTGCGCTATTTGGCTCAATCTTCTATCTCAAAGTAGTAAGAAATGGCAAAATTCGGCCCTTTTTGTCGATAAACACGTGTTTGTGGTCTACGCTAGCGGCCGTCGCGTCGCCCTCAAAAACGTATACGTCGTCAAATTTCGGTTCTATGGCGACCTTGCCGTCTACGTCTAGGCAACCGCTTTTTCTATTTACCCTAAAATTTAACATTCCGCCGTAAAACTCGTCAAATATATAGTCGAATTTTTGCGGCTCAAGGATAAATTTACCGCTTTTATCTATAACGCCCCACAGCTCGCCGACCCTCACTACGGCGCGGTCTTCTTTAAAGTGATTTGCTTCGTCAAAACGCGGCTCTATCGCGAACTTTCCGCTTTTGTCTATGAAGCCCCATTTGCCGCCTGATTTTACGGCCGCTAGCCCTTCGCTAAAGAGCGACGCTAATTCAAATTTAGGCTCTATAACGATGTTTGCGTCCTTGTTTACAAAGCCGTAGAGTCCGTTAAATTTTACGGGCGCCAAGCCTTCCTTAAAAGTTACCGGGCGGCCCAAATTTAGCTTTGAAACGGTAGCGCCGCTTTTGTCTATCACGCTCCATTTATCGGCGATACGCACCGAGGCTAGCCCTTCGGAAAAATACGTTGCCTCGTCGTAGCGCGGAGGAACGATAGTTTTGCCGTTTTTATCCACGTAGCCGTATTTCATCCTGCCGTATTTCATCTCGCCTACAATCATCGCGCCGTCTCCAAAAGCTATACCCGTATAGTCAAATTTGGGTTCTACCACGACCCTGCCCGTTTTGTCTATGAAGCCGAATTTACCGTTTTTAACGATGGCTGCTAGCCCCTCGGTAAAGCTGGTTTTAAAGCCCGTACCGGGCGCCAAACGCACGGCGAATCTGCCGTTTTCGTCCATAAAAAAGGTCTGTTCGCCTATAAAAACCACGCAAAGACCGTCGGAAAAGCTTCCCGTGACCATAAAATTTTTACCTACGGCTTTTATGTTGCCGTCTTTATCCACGGCATTGCCGTCCGCAAAAACCAGCCCGTAGTCCGCTAGCTCGCCCTGCCCGATTATCTTAGCTTCAAGACCGAGCAAGCCTAGAAGTAGCACAGCTAAAATTTTTTTCATTTTTGCCTTTTTTGCAAATTTGAGGCTAATTTATCCCGCCTAACAGCTCTTGCGTCTGTTCGAAGCTAAAGCCCTCTTCGGCGTCTTGTTTTAGGAAGTTATCTATAAATTCTTTTTTCGAGATCGCGAGGTCTAGCTCTTTGTCGCTGCCTTTTTGATACGCGCCGATGCGTAGCAGGACCTCGTTTTCTTTTAGAAGCGAGTAGAGGCGCTTTAGCTTGGCGGCGTTTGCTCTGTGCTCTTTGGTCGCGATGTCGCTCATCACGCGCGAGGCGGAGTTTAGGATATTTATGGGCGGATAGATACCAAAGTCCGTCATCTCGCGGCTAAGCACGATGTGGCCGTCTAGGATCGAGCGGCTCTGGTCGGCTATCGGATCGCTCATATCGTCGCCGTCGACTAGCACCGTGAAAAAGGCCGTTATGCTGCCTTTGCCCTCTTCTTTGCCTGCGCGCTCCATCAGTTGAGGCAGTAGGGTAAGTACGGATGGCGGGTAGCCCTTGGACGTCGGCGGCTCGCCAAGAGCAAGACCTATCTCTCGCTGCGCCATTGCAAACCTTGTCACGCTATCCATAATGAAAAGCACGTCTTTACCTTGGTTTTTAAAGTATTCGGCCACGCTCATCGCGCAAAAGGCGCCGTATTTTCGCATCAACGGGCTATCGTCGCTGGTGGCTACGATGACGACGGTTCCGCTTAGATCGCCACGTAAATTTTTCTCTATAAACTCCGGCACTTCGCGGCCGCGCTCGCCGATAAGCGCGACAACCTTGATCGGAGCTTGCGAGTTTTTCACGATCATGCCCATGAGCGTACTTTTGCCCACGCCAGAACCCGCAAAAATGCCTAGTTTCTGGCCTTTGCCGCAGGTTAGCAGCCCGTCGATGCTTTTAACCCCGACGCTAAAAATTTCATCTATTAGTCCGCGCTTCATCGCATCGATCGGAGCGCGCATTATCGGAGCGTACTCGGTGGCGGCGATCGCGCCTTTGCCGTCTTTTGGATTCATAAACGGATCCACCACTCGGCCTAAAAGAGTGTCGCCGACGGGGATTTTCATGCCTTGGTCGCTTTGATAGACGAAGTCGCCGATCTTGTAGCCCTCTACAAAGCCAAAGGGCGAGATGAGCGCGGTATTTTGCCGAACTTCGGTCACCATCGCTAGTCCGCTTTTGCTCCTATCTTTAGCGCAAATTTGCACGATGTCGCCGATGCTAGGGCGCAGACCCGAAATCTCTATCGTCGTAGCAGAAATTCGCTCGATCACGCCAAAGACGCTAGAAAGGGATAAATTTGCGCCCAGTTTTGATTTTAAGCTATCTAAACCCACTAAAATCTCACTTCTTTGTGCGAATTTATAAGGGAGAAAAACTCGCGTCTAGTCTCGCTACTCTTTAAAAAGCAGCCCCGCAGCGCCGATGTGGTCGTGGTCGAGTTGATCTTACCCACGCCTCGCATCTCAACGCACATGTGGCGCGCCTCGATGACGACGCCAACGCCTTTTGGTTTGATGACGTCTTGCACGGCTTCTGCGATCTGTTCGGTGAGCTGCTCTTGGATCTGCAGGCGGCGGGCGAATATATTTACCATACGCGGGATTTTGCTAAGGCCCACAACCTTGTGGTTTGGGATATAGGCTACGTGCACTCGCCCGAAAAACGGCAGCAAATGATGCTCGCAAAGGCTGTAAAATTCGATATCGCGCACGAGCACCATTTCGTTATTTGAGCTATCAAACAGCGCGTCGTTTAGCACGACTTTGGGGTCTTGAAAGTAGCCGCTCGTTAAAAACTCGTAAGCTTTAAAAACGCGCTCGGGAGTTTTAGCTAGTCCTTCTCTGTGCGGGTCTTCGCCGACTAGATGTAGCATCTGCTCGACGCAGCTTTCAAACTTTTCTTTTTTTAAATTCTCGTTTTCTAAATTTTCTTGCATTTGCGTTCCTGATTAATTTTGCTATTTAAATTTGATAAATGATTTTACTTAAATTCGCCTTTCGCGCGCTTAAATTTATACTATGAATAAGGAAAATTTTGCTACACTCTAGGAAATTTTTATTTTTTAAAGGAATTTAATGCAAATCAAAACCAAGGCGATCGACGCCGTAAATGCTTCGCTAAGTGCGAAAATACCGAGCGCGGACGTAAAAGCCAAACTCGAAAACGCCGCTAAAAAAGCTGCGAAAAATATGAAAATAGACGGATTTAGAGCGGGCAAAGTACCTGTGAACGTGGTGCTAAAACGCTACGAAAAAGAGCTAACCGCCGATGCCGAGCAAGACGCGCTAAAAGACGCGATCGACGCAGGTCTAAAAGAGCTAAATAGAAAATTTGAAGACGTTATCGGCGAGCCGATCGTGACGAAATTCGACAGGGGCGAGAACGAGATCGACGCGGAGATCGAAATCTCGTTTAAACCGGTTATAAACATCGACGGCTACGAGGAGCTGATAGAGAGCGTCAGCGCGCCGCGCGTAACGAAAAAAGAGATCGACGAGAGAAAAAATGAAATTTTAAAAATGATGGCTCCGCTAGAAAAAGTGGAAAAAGCCGCGCTTGAAAAGGGGGATTTCGCTAAATTCGACTTCGAGGGCTTCGTAGACGGCGCTGCGTTTGAGGGCGGCAAAGCTGAAAACTACCTGCTAGAAATCGGCTCGGGTCAGTTTATACCGGGCTTTGAGGACGGCATGATCGGGCTAAAAGTCGGTGAAGAGCGCGACGTGAAGGTTAAATTCCCGGCCGAGTACGGCGCTGCGCACCTTGCGGGCAAAGACGCGACGTTTAAAGTAAAACTACACGAAATCCAAGGCAAAAAAGTGCCTGAAGAGATCGACGAAGAGACGCTAAAACGCATCATGCCGGGCGAGGAAAAGGTAAGCGTCGAGCTATTTGAAGAGAGGCTAAAAGAGCAGATCAAAGCCGACAAGCACGCTAAAAACGTAAACGAGGAGCTAAAGCCTAAATTTGCCGACGCGATCGTGGCTAAATTTAACTTCGACGTGCCGAAAAACATCGTAGAGCAAGAGATGGATATGCAATTCCGCGGCGCTTGGAGCAGCTTTACGCCTGAGCAGATGGCTAAATTTAGAGAGGACAAAGACGCTCTAACTAAACAGCGCGAGACATACCGCGACGACGCGGTAAAAAGCGTGAAACTAACGTTTATAATAGACGAGCTAGCACGCCGCAGAGATATCAAAGTAAGCGATCAAGAGCTGATCCAAGCGGTGTACTTTGAGGCGTACCGCTCGGGCGTAGATCCGAAACAGCACCTTGAAAACTATAAAAATCAAGGAATTTTACCTGCGATCAAAATGTCGATGATCGAGGAGAAACTATTTAACGAGATGTTCGCGCTAAAGAGCGAGAAAAACGATAAAAAAGAGAAAAAGGCGGAGTAATGAGCTACTACATCCCCTACGTCATCGAGCGCACGAGCAAGGGCGAGAGAAGCTACGACATCTACTCGCGCCTGCTAAAAGACCGCATAATAATGCTTAGCGGCGAGATCGAGGACGGCATGGCGTCTGCGATCGTGGCTCAGATGCTGTTTTTAGAGGCTGAAGATCCGGACAAAGACATATATCTATATATAAATAGCCCCGGCGGCGTGATAACGAGCGGATTTAGCATTTACGATACGATGAACTACATCAAGCCCGACGTCTGCACGATCTGCATAGGTCAGGCGGCGTCTATGGGCGCGTTTTTGCTTAGCTGCGGCGCGCAGGGCAAGCGTTATGCGTTGCCAAATTCGCGCATCATGATCCACCAGCCTTTAGGCGGCGCGCGCGGACAGGCGACGGATATAGAGATCCAGGCGAAGGAAATCTTGCGTATGAAAGAAATTTTAAACGCGATCCTAGCTAAAAATACCGGTCAAAAACTAGCTAAAATCCAAAAAGACACCGATAGAGACTTTTTCATGAGTTCTGCTGAGGCTAAAGAATACGGACTGATAGATAAGGTTTTAGAAAAAAGCTTTAAATAAAGAGTAAATTTTGCTAAAGATAGACGATAAAAAAAGCGAAAAACAGCTCCCACAAAGCGCACAAAATCCTGGACGCGTCGGCGCGGGAAAAGGCGAGGATAACGGCGGCGATATGGGTATTTACGGATTTTCCGAGGCTATCATAAAAGAGCTAGCTGAGGAAAATATCCCCTCGATACCCAAAAATTATTCAATATTTTTTGAAAAAATACTCGAAAAGCAACCGGACGACTTCAAAAAAAAAGTCGGAGAAATCATCAAAATAGAAGATGAAATCGGTAGATTAGAAGACGATAGGCAAATCAGCATCGAGCGCGAGGTAAAAAATAGCTTTATACAGATAAAAAGCATGTTGCAAGCCGTCGCGCTCATTTATAAAAATCTATCCGTACTAAAAACCGTCGTTAAAAAACGCCTAGACAGCCTCGATCCAAACGGAAATTTACTAGCTAATCAAAGCGTTTTTAACGCATTTAGCGATGATCTAGCTAAGCTAAATACGCTGATGGATAAGCATATCGAGGTCATAAAAACCAGCTACGATGAGGTCGGCAAAGTTTTTAAGATAGTAGAAGAACAGTCCGTCTATGATCCAAAATTTGATATCTATAACCGAAAATTTTTCCTAAAGACGCTGGAAATGGAGGTCGGCAATATCCAAAAATACGGCTACAAATCCTCGCTGATGCTAATCAAACCAAAAGAAACCTCGCTGCAAGACATCGGCTCAAAAGGCAAGCTTGCGGTGCTAAAAAACATCTCGCGTATGCTACTTCGCACCTCAAGGCGCAGCGATATTTTGGCGCATTACGGCGACGGGTGTTTTGCGATGCTGATGCGCCATACCGATATCGTCGGCGCGCAAAAGGCGTGCGAACGTATAACGGAGATGTTTTACGGCACCTCTTTTATGCTAAACGACGAAAAGATCGATTTTGATATGGAGGTAGTAGCCTGCGCTCTGGGCGGACAAAAGACCGTCGAGGAGCTGCTTTCTAGCGCGCTTGATGCGCTAAAGAACACCGGTAAAGACGGTAAACGCTACCTTATCCTACCCGGCGAGGGCGGCAAATGATACTAGAAATCCTAACCTATCCGAACAAAAAACTCTTCGTCAAATCGCTTGAAGTTAAAGTTTTTGACGACGAGTTGCATAAATTTTTAGACGATATGTATGAAACCATGATCGCTAAAAACGGCATCGGACTAGCCGCTATCCAGACGGGTGAGGCTAAGCGAATTTTGATCGTAAATTTAGTGGATGAAGAGAGCAAAGAACAGCGCAAAGAGGATCTGCTAGAAATCATAAATCCCAAAATTTTACGCAAAGAGGGCGAGATAATCTACCAAGAAGGCTGCCTTAGCGTGCCGGGATACTACGAGGACGTAAAAAGGGCCGAGTTTATAACGCTAGAGTATCAAGACCGATTCGGACGGCGCCAACAGCTCGAGGCAGATGGGCTTTTGTCAGTCGCCATCCAGCACGAGATGGATCACCTAGACGGACACCTTTTTATCGAGCGAATCGGCTACAACAAACGCAAAAAATTCGACAAAGAGTATAAAAAGCAAAAAAACGCATGAAAGCCCTAAAATGCGCCACTTATAACGACGAATTGCGGCTTGTGGACGTCGAGTCCAGCTTTAACCGCGGTTTGCCCGCACTTAATATCGTAGGGCTTGCGGGAGCTTCGATCAAAGAGAGCGCCGAACGCGTAAAATCAGCGCTTTTGTCGCTAAATTTCTCTTTTCCCGCGCAAAAAATCATCATAAATTTATCCCCATCCGATATGCCAAAATCAGGCAGCCACTTCGACCTGCCTATCGCGCTTTTAATCGCCTTGCAAAAAGAGCGCGACTTCGAGCCTATTTTCGTATTCGGCGAGTTGGGGCTTGACGGCGGCGTCAAAAGCACGGCGAGTCTTTTTTCTATCCTGCTTTTTTTGAGCGCGAAAGCGCCCGGCTCTCGCGTGCTGATCCCGCAAGAGATAGCGCAAAAAGCGGGCGCGATACCGAATTTAGAAATTTACGCCGTTTCAAATTTAGCCGAAGCGATCAAGTTTTTCCTCGAGCCAGAGTTTGCCGCCTCGCGCAAGGTTGGCGCCGTTCATCCGCTTTTTTCAAATTTGATCAAAATCGGCGAAAAAAGCTTCGCAAAAAATCAAAATTTCGAGCTAAATTTTAGCGATGTAAAAGGCCAAAGTAGAGCAAAAAGAGCCTGCTTGGTGGCTGCTTGCGGTATGCATAACATTATCTTTGAAGGAAGTCCCGGGTGCGGCAAGAGCATGAGCGCCAAGCGACTGCGATACATTTTGCCGCCGCAAAGTTTGGATGAGATTTTGCTCAGCTGCGCTTACAGCTCGCTAAATCAGCAAGAGAGCGAATTTTCAGCCCTGCGAGCCTTTCGCTCGCCTCATCACACGAGCACGCGTAGCTCGATATTTGGCGGCGGATCGAGCTCGGCTAGGATCGGCGAGGTCGGGCTGGCCAACGGCGGGATACTTTTTTTCGACGAGCTTCCGCACTTTGCGCCGCAAATTTTAGAGAGCCTGCGCGAGCCGCTGGAGGACTATAAAATCAACATCTCGCGCGTAAATTCAAAAATCACGTATGAGACTAAATTTATGTTCGTAGCTGCGATGAACCCGTGTCCTTGCGGCAATCTGCTCTCCAAAAATCTAGAATGCAAATGCTCGGAGCTCGAGATCAAGCGCTATAAATCGCATATCTCCGCGCCCGTGCTTGACCGCATCGACCTTTACGTGCAGATGGACGAGGTGGCTGCGAGCGATAAAAGCGACGTCACGAGCGAAGCGATGTGGCAGACCGTGCTGCGCGTATTTGAGGCGCAAATCTCGCGCGCCCAAAGCGAGCTAAACGGCAAGCTTAGCGACGAAGAGATCGTTAAATTTTGCATTTGCGACGACGAGGCGAGCGGAGCGCTAGATCACGCAACGCAGAGATTTTCGCTCAGCCGCCGCGCTATTAATAAAACCCTAAAAGTCGCCCGCACGGTCGCCGACATCGAGGGCTCGCGCATCATCAAAAAGCCGCACATTTTGGAGGCTTTGAGCTACCGAGTGAAGCAGGAGAGCGCATGAAAAAGCTATTTTGGGATACGGCGGAGCTTGACGCTAGAGCCGTGAGCGAGTTTGGGCTTAGCACCGAGGTGTTGATGCAAAACGCCGCTAACGCGTTAGCTAACGCCGTGCGAACTAGGTTTAAAAAATCCTCAAAAAAACGCCGTAAAATTTTAGGCGTAGTCGGCAGCGGAAACAACGGCGCAGACGTGCTCGCCGCGCTTCGGCTTTTGAGCGGCAAATTTGATTGTTTCGCGTTTTTAGCGAGCGACAAACAAAACGAAATCTCAAAAACCGAGCTAGCCAGAGCGCTAAAATGCGGCGTAAATTTGATCTCAAATTTGACGGAAATCGGCGAATTTGACTGCATCATCGACGGGATTTTCGGAACAGGACTTAGCCGCGAGCTAGACGAGCGGACGATAAATTTGATAAACACGCTAAACGAAAAACTCGCCTACAAGCTAGCCTGCGACATCCCGAGCGGGCTTGATAAAAACGGCGTGCCGCAAGGCGCGGTCTTTAAGGCCGATACGACCGTGACCATGGGCGCGCTAAAGCCGGCGCTTTATAGCGATTTCGCAAAGGACTTCGTCGGGCGCATAAAAGTAGCAAATTTGGGCCTTCCCCGCGAGCTTTACGAGACGGGGACGAACTTTTATAAACTCGGCAAGAGCGATTTAAATTTGCCCTTTCGCGCTAAGCAAAACGCTAATAAGGGCGACTTTGGGCACGTGTTTGTCGTTAGCGGCGAAAAGAGCGGAGCGGCGCGTATAGCGGGACTTGCCGCGCTAACTATCGGTGCGGGACTCGTTAGCGTCGTGGGCAAAAATTTAAACATTGAGCCCGTTTTAATGCAAAGCGCGCGCATAACGCCCAAAATGCGAGTCGGAGCCGTCGGTATGGGGCTTGGCGAGCTTGATGAGGCGCAAAAAGACGAGCTTTTTAGCGAGCTAAAAACAAAAGACGCACTCGTTATCGACGCCGATCTTTGCTACGAGCCGCGCACGCTTGAGCTTTTAAATAATAAAAACGTCGTGATAACGCCGCATCCAAAGGAGTTTGCGAGCCTGCTAGAGCTTGGAAATCTTGGCAAATTTGACGCTAGCGCAGTGCAAAGAAGTCGCTTCAAACTCGCTCAAGTTTTTAGCCGAAATTTTAAATGCGTGCTTGTGTTAAAGGGCGCAAATACGCTAATCGCGAAAGGCGGCGAGGTCTACGTCATGACGCACGGCAGCGCCGCGCTCGCAAAAGGCGGCAGCGGAGACGCGCTAAGCGGTATCGTCGTGGGACTTCTGGCGCAGGGCTACGATCCGCCAAACGCCGCGTTCTAGTTAGAGTTAGCTCAGGCGTTAGG
>CAUQJU010000019.1:0-12288 GCA_963518005.1 uncultured Campylobacter sp. | reverse complement strand
TTTCCAGGCAGCGCGCGCATTCGTTTCGCTGCGCCGAACTTAGCACGAGCCCTAGCCGCTTGCAGGCAAGATCCACGCCGCGAATTTCGTTTTTACTGCGTTTTATGAGATAAATTTTAGGCGCGGGATTAGAAATTTCGGGAGTTAAGCTTAACGCGTCAGCCGCCAAAAACTCAAAGCTTTTTTTCACGCCGCTAAAGTACTCATCCAAAAACGGCTCGCTAAATTTAGCGCGAATAAATCCGCGCTTAAACTGGTCCGTCAAATTCGTCTCGTCGGTGAAGTATTTTAGGTTTCGCTCACGCAAAAACCACTCCAGCTCGCACTTCCGCACGCCTAAAAGCGGACGAGCGATCACGTAGTCCTCGCGAGTCTCAAACTCCTTCATGCCAAGCAGCTCGCTAAGCCCCGCGCCGCGCCCAAGCTGCATCAAAAACCACTCGAATTTATCGTCAAACTGATGCGCTAAGATCAAATTTTCATATCCCTGCTCGCGGCAAATCTCGGCGAAAAACTCATATCTGGCCGCGCGCGCCTCGTGCTCGAAATTTGACTCGCCCAGGTGCACGCTTTTTACGTAGATTTGTCTGTTAAATTTAGCCGCGAGCTGCTGCGCCGCCGCGAGCTCGTCTTTGCTCTGCGCGCGGACGTTATAATCCACGATCGCAAGGTCAAATTCCACGCCAGCCTCGTCCAAAAGGTAAAAAAGCGCCGTGCTATCGACGCCGTGCGAAAATGCAAGCAGATTTCGCCCCAATTTTAGCTTGCGTAAAACGGGCGCGCTTAGCATTTTATGCCTTTGCCGTGATCTTGCCTAGCGCCTGGCTGCCCGCTACCTGCGTGATCTCGCACCAGTAGCGACCGCCGGTTTCTAGCTGCTCCACGTCGCTTTCGTTGATCAAAATTTCGCCGTCGATGTCCTTGTCCCAAAGCGCCTTTTTTGCGGCGTAAAACATCTCGCCCTCGCTGCTTTCGCCCTCAAGCGAAACGATAAATTTTTGCCCTAGCTCCTGCGCGAAGCTCGCCTCGATCGCGACTCGAGTGATCTTTTCGATTTTGCTTAGGCGCTTTGAGATGATTTTGGCCGGCACCTGCTCCATCTCATACGAGAGTGTGTCTTCTTCTTTGGAGTAAGCAAACGCCGAAACGCGGTCAAATTTAAACTCTTGCAAAAACTCGCAAAGCTCGTCGAATTCCGCTTCGGTTTCCCCAGGGTGCCCGACGATGACGCCCGTTCGTAAAAACGCATCGGGTGCCTTTTTCATCAAATTTAAAAGCTCTTTGATCCGTGCCGCACCGCTTCCGCGCCTCATGATTTTTAGCATTTTCTCGCTAGCGTGCTGGATCGGCATATCAAAGTAGTTCGCAAACACCGGCGAAGCTATGATGCGCTCAATTAGCGCGTTTGAGGTCGTGCTAGGATAGAGATAGAGTATGCGCGCGGTTTTGACGCCCTCTATCTTCTCAACCGCGTCGATGAGAGAGATGAGCCCGTCGCTAACCGCGTGATCGCGCATATACGAGCTACTGTCCTGCGATAGGAAGCTAAAGTCGTAGTAGCCCTTTTTTACGAGCTTTTGCACCTCGTCTACGATGTTTTCGAGCGCGCGGGATTTTAGCTTGCCCTTAAAGGTCGGGATCGCACAGAAGCTACATTTTTGATTACAGCCTTCTGAAATTTTGATGTAGGCGTGGTAGTTTGAGCCCGTTATCACGCGCTCTTCGCTTGCTTGCAGGTAGGTGCTCGGGCTAAATAAATTTTGCTTTTTTAGGATGATTTCATCGATCTTGTCGTAGTCTCCGACGCCGGTAAATAGATCGACCTCTGGTAGCTCCTTCATCAGCTCCTCGCGGTATCGCTGCATGAGGCAGCCCGTGACTACGAGCAAAGAGCCTTTTTTACGAGCTTCGTGCATATCAAGGATCGCGCGGATACTCTCTTCTTTCGCCGAGTTGATAAAGCCGCAGGTATTTACGATGATGACGTCGGCAGAGGCGACATCTGACGTGATCTCGTAGTTTGAGAGGCGTCCGAGCATGATCTCGGAGTCCACAAGATTTTTGTTACAGCCTAATGATACTAAGTGAAGTTTGCCCATCTTATACCCACAGATTGTCTATTAGACGCGTTTTGCCCACGTACGCGGCGACCAGGATGATGGTGTTGCTTGGCTCTATTAGCGAGATTTCGTTTAAATTTCTATCCGCGATCGCGACGTAGTCGACGTTTAGCGGTTCTAGGGTTTGTAGCATCTCGCCTTTTATCGTTTGTGCGTTTAGTTCGCCTGCCGCGATCAAATTTGAGGCTTTTTTAAGCGAATGCGAAAGCTTAAGCGCCTCTAGCTTTTGCCCCTCGTCTAGGTAGGCGTTTCGCGAGCTAAGCGCCAGTCCGTCGGGCGCGCGAACGATCTCGCAAGGCACGATCTCTAAATTTAAAAAACAGGTCTTGACGAAATTACGCACGATGAGTAGCTGCTGCGCGTCCTTTTTGCCCATATAGACGCGCTTTGCGTTTGTTAGATTAAATAGCTTGTTTAGCACGCGAAGCACGCCGTCAAAGTGTCCGGGGCGAGTCTTACCCTCAAGCACGCTTGCTAAATTTTCAGGCGCGCTAATTAACGGCTCGGTATCAAAATATAGCTCCCTAGCCTCAGGCGCAAACATCGCATGTACGCCCAGCTCCTCGCAAATTTTAGCATCGTTTTGTTCGTTTTTTGGATAGCTCTCAAAGTCCTCGCCGGCTAAAAACTGCGTCGGGTTTACGAAGGTTGAAACGATCGCGGTTTTGTTTTCCGCTACGCACTTTTCTATGAGGCTAGCGTGTCCGTCGTGAAGCGCGCCCATAGTGGGTACGAAGCCGATATCTTCGGAATTTGCCGCGACAAAATCTCGCAGCTGTTCTACTGTTCTTAAAATTTGCATTTTTCTTCTTTGCGTTTAATTTTAACGCGCGATTATAGCAAATTTTATCTTTACTCTTACAAATATGTTATAATCACGCCAAAAAGCACAAAAAAGGTCTTAAAATTTGGATAATTACGAATACACGGAACTTCTAAAAACACTAAACACGAAAGTAGAAAATATCGCTGGCGTCGTAAAGCCTGAGAGCATCAA
Organism: uncultured Campylobacter sp.; assembly: GCA_963518005.1. Classification (GTDB taxonomy): domain Bacteria; phylum Campylobacterota; class Campylobacteria; order Campylobacterales; family Campylobacteraceae; genus Campylobacter_A. The sequence goes on along the minus strand of CAUQJU010000019.1, from coordinate 9,171 downwards.
AGCTCGCCTAAAAGAGATCGAAGAGTTAGAAAACGATCAAAATTTCTGGCAAGATATCGCAAAAGCGAGCGCCATCGGCAAGGAAAAAACTAAAATTTCAAACATCTTAAACAACTTCCTAAACGCCAAAAGCGCCGTAGACGACGCAAAGGATCTATATGAGCTGGCAAACTCTGAAAACGACGAAGAGACGATAAATTCGCTCTTTGCCGAGGCTAGCGAGCTTGAGGATAAGATAGTAAATTTAGAGATTTCTATGTTGCTTAGCGGCGAGGATGACGGCAAAAACGCCATCGTTACCATCCACCCGGGCGCTGGCGGCACGGAGAGTAACGACTGGGCGAGCATGCTATACCGCATGTACCTGCGCTTTTGCGAGCGCGAGGGCTTTAAGGTAGAAACCCTGGACTTCCAAGAGGGCGAAGAAGCGGGACTAAAAGACGTAAGCTTTATCGTTAAAGGCGTAAACGCCTACGGCTATCTAAAGGCCGAAAACGGTATCCACCGCTTAGTACGAACCAGTCCGTTTGATAGCGCCGGACGCCGCCATACGAGCTTTACCAGCGTGATGGTAAGCCCCGAGATCGATGACGACATCGAAATAGAAATCGACGAAAAAGATCTAAAAATTGACACCTACCGCGCAGGCGGAGCGGGCGGTCAGCACGTAAATAAAACAGAGTCCGCCGTACGCATCACTCACGCACCCACCGGCATCGTCGTGCAGTGCCAAAACGACCGTAGCCAGCACAAAAACAAAGCAACCGCGATGAAAATGCTAAAATCGCGCCTGTATGAGCTAGAGCTAATGAAACAGCAAGAAGCCGCCGGTAGCATCGAAAAAAGCGAGATCGGCTGGGGTCACCAGATCCGCTCATACGTGCTTTTCCCGTATCAGCAGGTCAAAGACAACCGCAGCGGCGAGGCGTATAGTCAAACCGACGCGATACTGGACGGCGACATAAAAAAGCTCATCGAGGGTGTTTTAGTAAGTCAAAAAAGCATAAACTAGAAAGGAAAAATATGGAAATTTCAGCTCTTTTAAACCAACTAGGCTACAACGAAAACGACGCAACCACCGCGCAAGTTAAACGCATCCTAAACAACTGTGACGGGTTAAATTTAAGCAGTATAATCACTCTAAACGACCACCTAAAACCGCTTGGCAGCTTTATCGCGATGAGCGGCAGCGAGGACGTGTTTAAGATAAAAAACGCGGGCAAAACGCCTGACGCGCAAAGCGACGCGCTAAACGTGATCGAAAACTGGGCTGAAAAAAACAAGATAAACATAAAAAAAGTGAATGAAACTACGCACTACATACTAGGAAAAAACATATGAAAAACTACGATATCATCGTCATCGGCTTTGGCAAGGCCGGCAAAACTCTCGCCGTAAAAGCCGCAAATCTAGGCAAAAAGGTCGCCGTGATCGAAAAATCGGCGCAGATGTACGGCGGAACATGCATAAACGTCGGCTGCATCCCGACAAAGAAGCTAGTAAATTTAAGCAAAGAGGCAAAATACGTCAACAATAACGTCGCTGGCGAGTATTTCACGCTTAGCGTCGAAAAGAAAGACAAGCTAATCTCCGCGCTTAGAGGCAAAAATTTCGCTATGCTTGATGATAATGCAAACATCGACGTGATAAACGGCACGGCTAAATTTATAGATAAAAACAGCATTGAAGTCGCGGCCGCAGACGGCTCAAAAAGCACGCTGACCGCGCAAACCATAGTCATAAATACGGGCTCGGTTAATGAAAAACCAAGCTTTGAGGTTAGCTCAAATTCTGCTTACGACAGCACGGGGATTTTAAATCTAAAAACGCTTCCAAAGCACCTAGTAGTCGTGGGCGGCGGATATATCGGGCTTGAGTTTGCATCGATGTTTGCCGAATTTGGCTCAAAAGTTACCATCGTAGCTCGCTCGAGCGTGCTAAAAAACGAGGACGAGGACGTAAAACAGAGCGTAAAAGCGCTGCTACAAACACAAGGCGTCGAAATTTTAGAGGGTTGCGAAGTTAAAAATTTAAAAGATTGCGCGCTAATTTTTACCCAAAACGGCGAGACAAAAAGCCTTGACGCGGACGCGTTTTTACTAGCGACCGGACGAGTAGCGGCGAGTGAGGAGCTAAATTTAAGCGCGGCGGGCGTACAAACGGATGCCAAAGGAAACGTGCTGGTAAACGAATTTTTGCAAACCGCCCAGTCGCATATCTATGCAGTAGGCGACGTTCGCGGCGGCGAGCTTTTCACATACACGAGTTTAGATGATTTTCGCATCGTCTTTGATAAGCTTTTTGGCGCGGGCAAACGCAGCACGCTAAACCGCTCGCCTCACGCCAGCACGCTTTTTACCGAGACTCCGCTAGCTAGCATCGGGCTAAACGAGAAACGAGCGACGGCTCAAAATTTAGACTTTAAAGTCCTAAAACTACCGCTCGCAGCAGTCCCCGGCGCAAAGGTAGTCGGCAACGAAACGGGATTTTTAAAAGCGATCGTGGAGGCAAAAAGCGGCAAAATTTTGGGCGCAGCGTTTCACTGCGTTTACGCAAACGAGCTTATCAACGAAATCGCCGTCGCAATGACTCTTGGCGCGGGCGCTGATTTCTTTAAAAATCAGATTTTCACCCATCCTAGCATCAGCGAAGCGCTAAATGATTTGTTTGGGCAATTTTAATAAACACAAAGGATAGAAAATGAAAAATTTACTTCTTGCCTTTATCGGGCTTTTGTTCGTGGGATGCGCAGCCTCAAGCGGCGGCGGAGCGGCGAGCGATAACGCTGATTACGACTTTAACAAACGAGCGATCGATATACTAAAGCCAAAATGCGAAAAGGGTAACTACTCGGCTTGCAACGATCTAGCCATCAGCTATCAAAATCTAAAAGACCATAAAACGGCGCAAAAATACTACGATAACGCATGCCAAAACAACTATCAGCTAGCTTGCACCAACCTAGCCAATATGTATCAATCGGGCCTTGGCGTAGACAGAGATAAAAATAAAGCTTTGGAGATCTTTAACTCCTCTTGCACGAACGGAGGGGCGATATCTTGCTACTATCTAGGCGACTTTTACCGCTCCGGCGACGAGGGCAAAGAGCCTGACTACGTCGCTGCCATGAGCGCATACGAAAGAGGCTGCAAGCTAGGAGACATCCCGTCATGCACAAATACGGCAGTATTATACGAAAACGGCCTAGGCGTAGCGCAGGACGAGTCAAAAGCCAGAAACATCTACCGCTCGGCGTGCTTTAGCGGAGATTCGTCCGCATGCGACAATCTAAAAAGAATGGGTAGAAAACGCTAAATTTAAGGAGCCGAATTTACTCGGCGGGTCAAATTTGATTCGCCTTTTTTCAAATTTACGACGGCAAATTTAGCTTTAAAATTACCTTAAAATTTATTCCGCCGAATTTGCCTTTAAATTTTACTTCATCAGATTTTCATTTTCCTGAAACTCGCAACTTGAAAACCCAAAATTTGTTTTAGTCAAATTTGACGCTATGCGTTTAAATTTCTTTCAACAGAAATTATTGCTTGAAATCATTTTGCTTTAGTTAAGGGAAAAGGGACTTGAATTACGCTCTGCTTGCAGCTCTCAAAGAGTGCGTCCTAGCAGTAGCAAACAAAGTGCACTAAGGCACAAGGCGAGGTAAGGCCGAAGCAACAGAGCTCCCTTCCCACTTAACAACCCCCCCCTGTCCCCTACGACGCGAGAAGTTGCTGTGCTTTGCGCAAGTTAAATTTGGCGCTACCGCGTTTTAAATTTGATCTACGAATTTTACTTCAATCTAGGCTGAAAATACGACAACATTTATGTTTTCAAGATCGCGGTTTTTGCACACTCAAATTTAACTTTACTCAAATTTCGAGCTCAATTTATATCCGCAAATTTTATGAGCAAAAACAAGATAACAAGCTTTTTAGCCAAGGTCGAGACGGCGTCAAATTTAAGTCGAATTGAGCAGATAAACCACAGTTGCTAAACTGCCAAATTTGGCCAAATTCGTTAAAACAAAATCGCAAAGCAAATAAAAATAGCATCAAATTTAAGGGAGTTAAAAGGGGCTTAGATTTAAGCCCCAAAAAAGCGCGAGTTTAGAGTAAAATTAAAATTTATAAGAGACGTTAACCTTAAAGTTTCTGCCCGGCTCCCAGTCGATCGCGTTCGCATCGCCCGTATATTCGGCTATTCTTTGAGAGTGCGAGACGTAGGCTTTGTTAAATACGTTATAAACGCCGGCGTTTATCTCAAGCCCCTTAAATTTACCGCTGCTTGGCGCATAAGTGAGATAGACGTCGCTCACGGCGTAGCTCGGGATATGCACGGCCGCGTCGTTGCCGGCACTCGTCGTGTCTTTCGAGGCAAAATAAATAAGGTTATAACCCACAAGCGTATCGATAGCGTTTACCGAATACTCGGCGTTAAAGGTATATTTGTCACCCTGGTCGCGGTAGCCGATGATATTTGACGTGTAGTAGCCGCCGCTGCCGTTTCTTACGCGGTCTTTATATCTTACTTTTTGATGAGTATAGCTAGCGCCTAAGCTTAGCGCATCGAGGTTTAACCTCGTCAAAAGCTCGACGCCGTCGATATCCGCTCCGCCTGCATTGATCCTATAAAGCACCGGATTTATACGCCCGCCTGCTGCGTTATTATCTACGATTAGATTTTTGTATTTGGTTTTAAAGTATTTAGCCACGAAGCTAACGTGTCCCGTTTCGCTAAACTCGCCCTTGTAGCGTCCGCCGATCTCGTAGCTATCGCCCGTAGTAGCCTTTAGATCAGGGTTTGCTCTGTATCCTAGCGCCGTACCCCTACTAGCGCCGCTAGCTAGCATAGACTCCATAACATCAGGTCCTCTAAACACTTTAGCGTAGCTGGCAAATACGCCAAGCCCTTTCATAAACTCGTAATCAAGCGCGAGAGCGGGTGTAAATTCGTCAAATTTGTATTTGTATCCGCCGATATTTGCACCCGTGCCGTTATATGTCTTTAGCTCGTGGCGCTCGTATCTGATGCCAGGAGTCACGGTAAGTCCAGCAAATTTGATCGCGTCCTCTAAGTAAAACGAGTAGTTGTTTACTTTTTCAGGGCGGTTGTTTTGCGGTTTATTAAAGTTCTCGCTATGGTAGTACTCCGCGCCGTATCTTAGCGTTTGCGTCACGTCGCCCGTCTCTATCGCGGTTTTTGCTTTCGCGCTTAGGCCTCTAGTTTTTACGCCCCATTTGCTACCGTCGACTCTCTGATGCTTCGTATGATACGCAGTTACGTCGAGATTTAGCAGTTCGCTCGGCGTAAATTCGTACTTTAACGTCGTCGTATCGCGCTCGTATTTACGGTCGGCATCGGCGCTATGCCAGCTGCCAAATTCTGCTCTTAAAGGATAAAGTCCCTTGTATTGGTTGTGTTCGTGAGAGAGCGATATCCTGTGCGCGTCTAAAAAGCTATATCCGAGCTTAAAAAGATAGCTAAGATCGTTGCCGTCGCCGCCGATTTTCTTACCGTTGCCGCTCTTGCCGTAGTCGTAGCCTTTGTGATTTATCGCGGCTAAAAAGTCAAGTCCCTCGACGGGCGCGGTAAAAACCGTGAGTCCTTGCGAAAATTCGTCGTTATTTGAGGCATAGCCCGTTTTGATTTTCGCACCGATGATTTCGCCATCTTCCAGCAGATCTCTAGCATCCACCGTCCTAAAGGCTACCGAACCGCCCAGAGCCCCAGCGCCGTTTACCACAGAGCGCGAGCCGACCTCAACGTCGATGGCTTTGATTAGATCGGGGTCGATCAGGAGGTCTGCGTTGTGGTGAAAGGTATTTCCGTTTTGCTTCGCGCCGTCGATCGTGATATTTAGGCCGCGGTCGCTCACGCCCCTCATGTAAATTTTTTGGTTCATGCCGTTCGTGCCGCCTACGTAAACGCCGGGAATATCGCGCATGACGTCTTTTAGTATACCTGCGTTTCTCGTGCTTATCTTTACGTCGTCCACGCCGTAGCCGCCGCCGGTGCTTGTTACTTCTACGCCGCTTAGCGTTACGTTTTCGGCGGCATTTGCACCTATGGCCAGAGCCGCGACAAAAGAAATCTTCGCAACATTGTTAAAACTCATTTTTTCTCCTTTTAAATTTATAAAATTTTGCACCGATTTAGAAAAATATTTAAATTTTGTTTTCTTTATCTTGCACAGATTTTGAAAATGAATATTACAATTTTGAAGCTAAATTTAAAATAAATATATTAAAACAGCTTTTTTATTCGTTATTGACAATAAATACCATAATCTGATATAATTGCGCGCAAATTTTTATAAAAGGTAATAAATGGAATTTCTCAAACACAACGTCGATTACGTTATCATCGGTATTTTGGGGCTTATGAGTTTTACGGTAGTGTGGCTTACGATAGAGCGCTTGATCTTTTACGCAAACGTTAAATTTGAAAACTACAAGAACCAAGACGACTTTGAAGAGAGCGTAACCAGAAATTTAACAACGCTTTATATCGTTTATTCAAATGCGCCGTATATCGGGCTTTTGGGTACGGTTGCGGGCATCATGGTAACCTTTTACGACATGGGTATGAGCGGCGGCATCGATACTAAAAGCATCATGGTCGGACTGTCTCTCGCGCTAAAAGCAACCGCGCTAGGCCTCATCGTCGCGATACCGACGCTAATGATCTACAACGCGTTTATGAGAAAAGTAGACGTTTTAGTAAACCGCTACAAGGCTTCACGTGAGAATGCCTAAAAAAGAGGGATTAAACGTAATCCCACTCATAGATATTATGCTCGTTTTGCTAGCTATCGTGCTTAGCATCTCTACCTTTATCGCTCAGGGCAATATCAAAATCGACCTGCCAAACAGCGAGAGTGCGGAAAAAAAGCAAGACGAAAACGATAAAATCGCCGTTTTAATTAATAAAGATAATGAATTTTTTATAGGCGAAGAGAAGATTGCCGAGGAAAATTTAAAAGAAAAGCTAAACGAGATAAAAAACGAAACGTTAATAGAACTCAAAAGCGATAAAGAGAGCAAATTCGACTCGTTTATCAAGGTTATCGACATACTAAAAGAAAAAAATCATGAAAACTTCGCTATCACGACAACAACTGAATAGACGCGCCAGCTTTACGGGGCTTGGCGTCTCTATCCTGTTACACTCCGTTCTTATCGGCTCTTTTATCAAATTTTACGACGAGCTAAAGCCGATGCCGGAAGAAAAAAGCGTCAAGATAGCGCTAAATACCTTTACGCCGCCAGCAGCTCCGCTCCCGCCGGCACCTACCCCACCAGCGCCGCCGCCTCCGGCCCCGCCTGCGCCTCCTCCGCCTGAACCGGTCGTCACTCCGCCGGAACCGCCAAAACCGGTCGAGCCGCCTAAGCCGATAGAAAAGCCAAAACCAGTGGAGAAACCAAAACCGATAGAAAAGCCTGTGGAAAAACCGAAGCCAAAGCCTAAACCTACGCCAAAACCGGTTAAAACGCCTGAGCCTGAGCCGCAAGTAGTGCAAGCGCCTCCGACTCCCGCACCGCCCACTCCTACGCCGCCGGCGCCGCAGCCAAGTCCTGCTCCGTCGAAGACTAGCTCAAATTTACCGCCTAGCGGAGCCCAAACGGTCGGAGAGATTAATTTTTCAGATCCTTCTGCAAGTAGTAATTTTAATAGGGATAAGTACCAAAAGGCTATTAAAAAGCATCTTAGGTATCCAAAGCGAGCTCAAAAAATGCGCCATCAAGGCATAGCTCATGTCAGGTTTTTGTTTAAAAAAGATGGAACTGTTAGCGACATAAAAATCGTAAAAAGTTCAGGCTTTGATACATTAGACGAGGCTGCAATAGACACCATAAAAAGAGCAGCTCCAGATTTTGAAAAGCTAGATAGAGATTATATCATGACAATTCCTATTGGCTTTACACTGAATTAGCTGTAAAATTTAAGTCATTTGATGCGGATTAATTTACTCCATTAATTTATGACAATAAGCTCACACTAGACGAGGCCGCAGTCGAGCTCATAAACCGCGCCGCGCCGGACTTTCCGACGCTTGATCGCGACTACGCCATCAAAATCCCGGTTAACTACAATTTAACGTAAATTTAAGCCGTTTTTGCGGCTTAAATTTCTACCTTTATTCTGCAAATTTAGCACCGCTAAAATCGGTCGTAATCAAATCAAATTTGACGCCGCAAAGAAATCAAAATTTGCTAAATTTACGGCGAATTTAGCCGATGACGTTAGTTCAAATTTACACTTAGAGATCTCGCCAAATTTTACTTAAACGCCCTTTTATACGAGTTTTCTATTAGCCCAGAGCACCCTAACTCACTCATCGCGGCTTGCGCGAAATTTGGATTTCGCAGCAGCTCTCTGCCGTAGGCCACCGCGTCGCAAACGCCGCCTAGCAGTAGCGCCTCGCCCTCGGACGCCTTTGTTATGAGCCCGACCGCGATCACGGGTATGCCAACCGCCTGTTTTACCGTCTTAGCGTAGCTCGCTTGATAAAGCGGCGTAAACGCCGGTGCGCTATCCGTGCGCTCAAAAAGTCCGCCCGCCGAGACGTGGATAAACGCCGCGCCCAAAGCCTCGAGCTCTTTTGCTAGCCGCACGCTATCCTCTAGGCTCCAGTCGCCTTTTACCCAGCTATCCGCGCTTATGCGCACGCCGACGGGGATTTGCACCGCGGCTTTTATTTCAGTTAAAATTTCTTTTAAAAATCTCGTGCGGTTTTCGAAGCTTCCGCCGTATTCGTCGTCTCGCAGGTTAATCCCCGGTGATAGAAATTCGCTGATGAGATAGCCGTGCGCGGCGTGGATCTCGGTCGCAGCGTATCCTGCGCGCTCGGCTCTGATTGCTGCTTGAACGAAGCTTTGTTTGACCAAGACGATGTCATCCGCGCTCATTTGCCTCGGCGTTTTGTAGCTCTCGCTAAATTTTACCGCGCTAGGCGCGATCAGACCCTCGCACTCGCTTTTTCTGCCAGCGTGCGCGAGTTGGACGGCCATTGCGGCGCCGTATTTGACGCACTCCTTGACGAGTCTTGCGTGCGCCTCCTGTTGCTCGTCGTTCCACAGCCCCGGATCGCGGCCCCTTATCCCGCCTCTAGGCTAGGCCGCCGTAGCCCAGGCGATGATGAGCCAGGCGTCTATAGCGCCCGTACATCGT
>CAUQJU010000018.1:0-12398 GCA_963518005.1 uncultured Campylobacter sp. | reverse complement strand
ACGCTAAAGCGCGGATCTAAAACTAACAGCTTCGTATCTTCTTTAGCAGCCATCTTAGCCAGCTTTTTAGCGTCGGCGATGACGATGCCTTCAAAGAGATTGTGCCCGAAATTTACGACGTATTTTGCGTTGGCGAAGTCCCTTTTTAGCTTCGCATCTCCATACATATGCGTACAAACCATCTGATACGTCACGGGACAACAGGATAGGTGCGAGAAGCAATTAGGCGAGCCGTATGCGCTGGCAAAGGTCGTCATTAGCTTGTGCGTTTGGCTTGATTTTGCCGTAAATACGAAGCTCTCGGGACCGTATTTTTCCTTGATTTCTAGCATTTTTTTGGCGACTAGATCAAGCGCCTCGTCTCAGCTTGCCTCGCGCCATTTGTTTTCGCCGCGCTCGCCTACTCTGATGAGAGGTTTTACGATGCGCTGCGGATCATAGAGCTGGTTATGCCCGCTGCCGCCTCTGGCGCACACGGAAGTCGCCGTGCCGCCTACTTTGCCGTTGCCTTGGATGAAGACGGTTTTGCCGTCTACGACCTTGGCCTCGATAGGACAGCGAGAAGAGCACATCTCGCAAAAGCTAAATACGCTTCTGTCGCCGCCTTCTAGCGCTTTAGCGCCGACCGCGCCCAGGGTGCCCGGCGCATACGTCATCGCAAGTAAGCCCGTGGCGGTGGACGCTTTTAAGAAATTTCGCCTCGAAGTATCCATTTTTTCTCCCTTTTTGAAATAAATTTGATGAAATCTTAAATAATCAATGTAAATTATACGTAAAATCTTTATATCAATATAAATTTTAATTGATAACCAGTATCCGTTTTTTAGGGAAATAATTTAAATTTAACTTAAAATTCGCCGAATTTACAAATATCAAATTTTAACAGATGATGATATTTGAGCTACCGTTTGCTTAAATTTATAATTTAAAAATAACTCTTGCGATTTTTGCCAAAAATTATTTTAATTTTATTTGTATATAATTCGCGTATTTTTTTAAAAAGGCAAATTTAATGAAAAAGCAAATTTATATAATTCACGGCTACGACGCCTCGCCGCAAAGCCACTGGTTTTCTTGGTTTAAAGAAAAGATGCGCGGCCTTGCCGAGGTGGAAATTTTAAAGATGCCAACCCCGCAAACGCCAAAGCTAAACCAGTGGCTAGAAACGATGAAGCAAAACGTAAATTTAGGCGAAAATTCATTCATCATCGCGCACAGCCTGGGCACGATAACTAGCCTAAATTTTCTTAGCGGTTTTGCAAATTTGCCAAAATTGGGCGGTCTAGTTCTCATCTCGCCGTTTGACGAGCCGATTAAGGAATTTGCGATTTTAGATGAGTTTTGCGAACCGCAAATCGCCTACGAAAAGATAAAATCGGCGGCGAAATTTATAAAAGTAATAGCCGCAAAAGACGACTATATCGTGCCTTGCGAGCTTAGCCTAAAGGTCGCGAGAAATTTAGGCGTAATGCCAGATATCTTTGAAAAAGGCGGGCACTTTTTGGGCGCGGACGGCTTTAGCGAATTTGAGTTTATGCTAAATTTATTTAGGGATGCGTCTTTACCGAAAACGGGCGATTGAAAGTAAAATTATTTAAAAAATGTTACTATAATGCACACTTTGTTTTCGATTTTGCATTTTTAAGGATAAATTTTGAGTGAATTAAAGTCCATATTTTTTAGTATGACCTCGGCGATTGTTTTACTGATAATCTTTGCGGTCGCTAGCGGCGCGGCGACGATAATAGAAAGCTACTACGATACTAAAAGCGCGTGGGCTGCGGTTTACGGCGCGAGCTGGTTTGCTCTAGTGCAGGCGCTTTTGGGTATAAATTTAGCTTACAATCTTTTTAGATACGACCTTTTTAGAAATGAAAAACTACCCGTTTTGATATTTCACGTTAGCTTTTTATTTATGCTTTTAGGCGCTGCTATGACGCGATATATGGGCTTTGAAGGCACAATGCGCATAAGAGAAAACGAAGCTTCAAACGCGGTTTTCGGGTCGGCTTCGAGAATAGAAATCGCGGCCGAAAAAGACGGTAAAATTTACTCGGATTCTATCCAAAAATACATCACCTCTTTTGGCTTAAACGGTTTTAATTTACCGCTTAAAATCGAGGATAAGAAGGCAAATTTAAGCTTTGAAGGCTACTACAAAAATGCCGAGACCGAGTACTACGAAGCAGACAAGGGCGAGCCGCTGGTTAGGCTTGCGGTCTCAAGCCCAGACTCAAAAGAGGAAATAAGCCTACAAGCCGGCGAAACTCGTGAGGTTGGCGGCGTTAGCTTTGCGTTCGACGCGCAGCCGCTACTTGAAAATTTCGTCAAAATCGAGCTAAAAGAGGGCAAATTTTATCTAACTTCAAACCAAAATATCGGCTACTTTACGATGGCGACTAATGAAAAAGGGCAGTACGCCAAGGATAAAGAGACGGAGTTTTTGCCGATGAGGCTTTATACGGTCGCGGACGTAAATTTCGTCCCAAAGTCCCTACTAACTAAGGCCGCACAGCGTATCGTTAGCAAAAACGGAGAATTCGACGCGCTCGTGGCAAATTTAACCTACGACGGGCAAACCGAGCAACTAACCCTATACGAAAACAGCTACGCGCCGGCAAAAACGAAAATAGACGGCGTGCTTTTTAACGTCTACTGGGGCGCTAAAATGATCGAACTTCCTTTTTCTATAAAGTTAAACGACTTCGAGCTTAAGCGCTATCCGGGCTCAAATTCGCCGATGAGCTACTCTAGCGACGTTATCGTCGAGGACTCGCGTACAGGCGATTTTCCTTATAAAATTTACATGAACCACGTACTAGACCACGACGGATATAGATTTTTTCAAAGCTACTACGATATGGACGAGCTTGGCACCGTGCTATCGGTAAACCGCGACCCGGGCAAAATCCCGACCTACGTCGGCTACTTTTTACTGGGACTCGGGCTATTTTTAAACGTAATAAATCCTCACTCGCGCTTTAGAAAACTAGCCAAAATGATAAACGAAGACGCCGTCAAAAAGCTCGCCGCAATCCTTCTAGTAACGAGTACGGCAGCGTTTTCGCCGACTAAAATTTACGCTATGGACGAGGCTTTAAATATCGACGCGAGTCACGCCAAAGAGCTTTCCACGCTAATAGTTCAAAGCGGCGACGGCAGGATGAAGCCTTTTGATACGGTTGCAAGGGATATCTTAAACAAAATCCACCGTAGCGATACGCTTGAGGGGCTAAATGCCGACCAAGCCGTGCTTTCGATGATGACGAACGGGTTTTACTGGCGCGACAAACCTATAATCTACGTAAACAATAAAGAGATAAAAAAGCTAATCGGCATAGACGAAAAGGACAAATTTGCAAGCTACAACGACTTTTTTGAAAGCGACAAAGACGGTAAAATCGCATATAAACTCTCCAAATTCGCCGAAGCCGCAAATCGTAAAATGCCGGGCGAGCGAGGCACGTTTGATAAAGATATACAAAAAATAGACGAGCGGCTAAACATCCTTCATATGGTATTTTGGGGCGAAATTTTCGCCGTATTTCCAAAGATAGACGACCCAAATAATACCTGGTACGGCATAGCTTCTGCGATGATGTATCTGCCTAAAAACGAGAGCGAACAAATCGTCAGGATGCTAAAAGATTATTTTACCGGCGTCGCCGACGCTACCGAGAACAATAACTGGCGCAAAGCAAATCAAGCTCTAGCCGAGATAAAAACCTATCAACAAGAACACGGCAAATCCGTTATCCCAAGCCAAAAACGCGTCGAAATGGAGCTATTTTTTAACGAGTATAAAATTTTCGAATCGCTCACGCTCGTATATCTTTTAGCCGGATTTGGGCTTTTGTGCTTCATTTTCGTCAAGATGGCGCGCCCTAAACTAAATATTAAGGGGCTATTTAAAATCGTCTACGGCATAAATATCCTAGCCTTTTTACTGCATACTTTCGGTATCGGCGTGCGCTGGTACGTCGCCGAGCACGCTCCTTGGAGCAACTCTTACGAATCAATGATTTACATCGCTTGGGCTTTGAGTTTATCCGGTATAGTTTTTTCTCGCCAAAGCCCGGTAGCCATGGCGCTAACGTCGATTTTAGCGGGCGTTACGCTATTTGTAGCGCACCTTAGCTGGATGGATCCACAAATCACTACTCTAGCGCCCGTGCTTAAAAGCTACTGGCTAACTATCCACGTCTCTGTCATCACGGCTAGCTACGGATTTTTAGGACTTTGTTCGCTGCTTGGTATGTTTACGCTCGCACTTTTTATTCTGCAAGGCGATAAAGAAAATAAAGCAATTTCGCGAAATATCCTTGAGGCCACTCGCATAAACGAGATGGCGATGATACTGGGTCTTAGCCTGCTTACGATGGGAAATTTCCTAGGCGGCGTGTGGGCTAACGAGAGCTGGGGTCGCTACTGGGGCTGGGATAGTAAAGAGACTTGGGCGCTAGTTTCCATCCTGATATACGCGGCCGTTTTGCACGTTAGATTTGTCCCTAAGCTAAATAGTCAGTACGTCTTTGCCGTCGCTTCTATGTTTGCTTATTGGTCGATTATAATGACGTATTTTGGCGTAAATTTTTATCTCAGCGGCATGCACTCCTACGCTGCCGGCGAGCCGGTGCCGGTGCCGCCTTTCGTATGGATAGGCGCGCTTTTGATGGTTTTGATTACCGTTTTGGCGTATTTTAGAAAACCGGTTAAAACTGCGAGACTGTAATGAACAGCCTAGTCGTCATTATATTGCTTACTATTTTTTTTATTCTCGTTGCTTCTCTTATTTTTCTAGCGGTAAAACTCGGCGGCGACAAGATCGCAGCCAGCGCCGCAGCCAAAGAAGCCGCCCAAAAAGATATCTCCGTAGAAGACCTTGCCGCCATAGTCGCCGATCCTAATAGCGACAAAAATAAGCTATTTTCGACGTTTAAGCTATTTTCGTCTAAATTTAAGCTACCGCCCAAAAAAGACGGCGTAGCTCCCGACGAAGCCAAAGAGTATCTAAATTTTATTACAGCTTTAGCCTCGCACAAAAACGCCGACGCTAAGCTAATCGCATTTATGAGCAACGAACTAAAAAAGAAAAACCCCGAGTACGTAAGAGAAATCGAAGCCTACGAGCAAAAAGGCACTTTAAAGGGCAGGTCGTAGCTTTCGGTTTTAGCCGACTTTAAAATCTAAGAAATATTTTTTAAAAGTACCTGCTTTAGTCTATTTTTAGACAAATGATGGTAACATCTCTAATTTAAAAGGAAATGAATGTTTAATCAATTAACTACGAAAAATCAAAAAGCCTTTACTATGATTGAACTGGTTTTTGTTATAGTTATAATAGGCATACTGGCGGCCGTAGCTATACCAAGACTAGCAACGAACAGGGACGATGCCGAAGCCATCGTAGTTGTAAACAACTTAAAAGACTTGGTAAATGAAACAATAGCAAGCTACACGGCTACAGGAAAACTAACAAAAAGACCCGTGGCAGGAGATTTGTATTGTCCAAATAGCACCAGAGATAAATTTAGCCTAGGCTGCATAGAAGAGAGAACCGACGGTAATGAGTTTACCGGCGGCTTTATAACGGCTATCGGCGCCAAAAAAGAATTTGGCCGCTTAATGGGGCCCGAGTACCGAGGTTGCGTCGGAATACAGATAGATTCTTTCATGGCCTACGATCTAACAATAAAATTACGCGTCGGATACGATAGAGCGACCGGAATATCTGATTTTAGATACGACGTAGCTACGTTAGCTCAGCGTCCCGAGTGTAAAAAAATCGTCGAACTAGTAAAAAAAGCTTATCCGGAGAATGGCAAATGCGGACCGGACTGCCACGAGATAACCTTTGGCGGAATTAGCGCCCTTTCGCATTGATTTAGCCGATTTTAGCGACTATACGGTTGCCTAAAAAAGGCACATTTGCCAAAGAGCAATTTTGCTAGCTTATTTTTAGATAAATTAACGATGCTATATTTACGCTATTTTAATGAAATGCCAAAAATTAGCAAAATCTCAAGCGCCCATACCTTAGGCATAAAATTTACATCGGCAAAAATTTAAATGGATTTTTGCCGACTGCTCGCTAGATTTAAAAACTTAAATTTAAACCGCTTTTATTCTAATCCCTTTAATAAGCGACTAAAAACATACAAATATCAAATTTGCAACGCCAAGCAGCGCAACTCAAAAAATATTTGTGTGCTTTTAACCTATAGCATAAATCAAAAAACGCAAAACTGCCAGACCGTTACGGCGCCCGCATTGCGTAGCGAGTTCAAAATCCTAACCTTTAAACTCGCAAAAAACACAAACAATATAATCGTAAAATTGAATGTTTAAGGCACTGCCAAAATAAACGCCGCAAGAGCTAATTTCAGGAGTTTTTAGCCGCGCTAAAGGCTCGGTTTTGCACTTTCTTAGTAGGTATTTACTTTGAGACTATTTACCGCAAGCTTACTTTTTTTAAAGATATATTTTTGCGCTAAAGTTTTAAATTTAATCCGCAAGTCGCAGCTTTGATGCCAAAGTGGTAATTTAGCGCATAAATCATGCACGGATTTTACCGCTGCGTACGTTAATTCGGAGCGTAAATCGGCCTAAAATCTAAAGACCCTAAGGCTTAAATTTGCCGACTAAGACTGCGTGGGCGAATTTACCTCACAAACGGTAGCTCAAATTTAATCCACTCGTAGTCAAGTCCGATCTTTGTCGCGGCCTCGTAGCAAATCGCGCTAAGAAGCCCCGCAAAAAGCCCTGCGAGCATATCGTCACCCATCACGCCAAGCCCGCCTTTTACGTTTTTGTCGATGCGGCCGATCACAGAGGGTTTCCAGATATCAAATAGCCTAAAAAAAGCCACCGATAGCACAAACTGCACCGCCGTAGCGCCGCTAATTGATACCGCCAGCCAAACGCCCGCAACCTCGTCTATCACGATGCTACCGTGATCGTGTACGCCGGTTTTTGCCTCGTAGTCGTCGATAATCTTTATGCTATATAAAAAAAGGCAAATCGAAATCAAAAATAGCGTGGAAGCGGGCAAAATCGTCAAAATCCCAAATGCCGCGACCGCGCCCGCTAGCGAGCCCACGGTGCCGGGAGCTTTGGGGCTTAGGCCGGTGCCAAAAAACGTTAAAAATAACCTTTGCATATTTTTCCTTGGAATCAAATTTAAATCATAAACGGCGCATTTTACTCGCCGATTTTTAGCGCGATTTTAGCAAATTTAGCTTGCAAATTTCAAAATTTGGGCGCTAAATTTGCGGTAAGCTCGGATATTTTCAAATTTGCAGGCGCGAGCCGCTAAATTCGAAGCAAAAACGCAAATTTTGCTCTGACTTTTGGGCTCTTAAATTTTGACGGCAAGCACGCCCGCGCCCTGCGCAAAAACACGCACCTTTAAAACGTCAAATTTGACGCTAAATATGGCACGACGTCTCTCTCCAACAAAGCCGCAAGCCTAGCACCATAAATAAACAATACTAAATTTTGAGTTTTTGCGGCGCGGGTCTTAGCAAGTAAATTTAAAGCCCAAATTTACAAAAACTTGGTTATAAATTTGAGCGCAAGAATTTTAGGCGCAGTATCGTGAGACAAATTTAAATACTTTACTCCCCCCTACGGCTCAAATTTAGCAAATATAAGACGCGCAGCCTGCCTAGCAAATTTTACCGACTCCGTTAAAAATGCTCGCGAAACAAGCCGCTTTACCAAGACGGCAGAAGGCAAATTTAGCTTAGCGACGTGGTCTGATAAAGCTTCATTAATTTTTCGTAAAACTCCCTCTCCGTCTGCTTTTCGAGCAGCCCATTGCTAGGGAAAAGATCGTCGCAAAGCTTTTGGATATTTTCAAATCGGTTCGGGAAAAGCTCGCTTAGTACCATCGCCGAGATGTCGCGCCGCATGAGGATCGCAGGCGGCAAGATGCCTGAGAGTAGCAGGGTTTTTAGCGTCTGCGCGTGGTATTTGATGTGGTGGTGCTGGCCGTGCGGGCAGGTCTTGGTGCTAACTAGCGTTTTGCATTCGTTGCAATAAACAAGCTCCGGCAGCACGACTATCTCTAAATTTAAATCGTTTTTGTATCGCTCTAGTACCGTGTGAGCGACGTTGTGATCGTAAAACATCCCGATACCCGCGTGATTTTGACCGACTACGAGCTTACCCGCGCCCAGGCGATGCGCCGCGATGCACTCTAGCGTCGGATTTAGGTGCGAGCTAAAGAGGCTGGAGTTTTCAAACGGTACGATGATTAGGCGATTTTGCGGGATGTAGTTTTGGATGAAGTATTCAAGCACTCTTTTTTTGAGCGCAAAGCTCATCACCTCGTCCGCGCCGTGGCTTTTTAGCAAAAAAAGCAACACCAAATCGGCCTTGTCTATCGTCATCCTGATCAGGCGTTCGTGCGCGCGGTTAAACGGCTCTGCGGTTAGCATGATAGCCGTGATTTTTTGCGCGTTTTGCTCCTTTTTGACGGTCACGATACGCTCTTTTACCTTTTCTAGCGCGCTACCGTAGATTTTTATCTCGCCGCTTATAGCTAGCTCGCCGCAGCATTGCCGCGCCGACTCGGTTTCGTTAGCGCGGAAGATATTTTGCGCGCTTTTGGTTTCGTCAAATTTAAACGAGCCGCTTACGTTTATGTGCCCGACAGACTCGCCGCTAGAGTTTATCAGCTCTATTTTATCGCCTTTTTGCGCGTTTTTTATCGTTTCTTGATTGCGCTTACCTTGCGGAGCGAAGACGAAAGCATAGGGCATCGGCTCGCCGCCTAAAAAGCCCGTTTCATAGACCTCGTTTGCCTCTTTTTCGTTCATCAGGCGGTTAAATTTGCTAAAAATTTGATTTTCTATGAGATCAAGCGCCCCAAAAGCCTCATCGTTTATCAGTATGCTATTTTTTCTTGGCGACGTCATATTTTTTCCTCTTTTCCCAAAGCGATTTGCGCGAGATGCCTAGCTTTTTGCTAAGCTCGGTGTCGGGGTATTTGTCCTGATAGTTTACGATGATGTGCTTGATGTAGTCGTCGATCGTCAAAATTTCGTCGATTTGGAAATTTTTCTCGTCGCTTGTGATATTTAGCGTCTCCATCGGCGTCTCTTCGTTCGGATTGGTAGAGCTAGCGATGATCTTGCGTTTGGCGGCGAGAGATACGATCTGATTTTTGGCCTCTTGGCGTAAAATTTGAAAATTTGAAAAATATAAAAGCGTGCGTGGATTTGCCGCGGCGATAGCTTCTACGTCGATACCTGGCTCTAGCGGGACGTATTTAAAGCTCAAATTTAGCGCCTTTGCGTACTCGAAAACGAAATTATCGGCGTTTATCATTTTGTTGCACTTGATGAGAAGCGGCAGCTTTATGCGCTTAAAGTCGAAATTTAGCGCCGAGACGGCCATAAAAAGATAGTTTAAGTAGTCCTGATAGGTTTTTATAAACCTTTGCAGCCGCCTAAACTCCTCGAAATGCTTGATCTTTCGCACCAACTCCTCGATCATAAACGGCTTTTGTATGTAGTCGCTCGCACCCGCTTTTATCGGGATCGAGACGGTATCGTTACTGATGTAGGTGATGAGCAGGATGACGACGGAGTCTTTAAATTTTTGTATGATTTTTAGCGTGTCGTCGCCCGCAAACGCGCTAGAGAGCAGCACAACGTCAAAGTGTACGTCCTTGGCGCCCTCCTTTGCCTTCTGCTCGGGCTCGTTTTTCATAGCCTCCGCCGCGCTCCTTGCTATCTCGCACTCGTAGCCTAGATTTTCTAGCTTTGATGCGATGCTTTGGGCTAGGTAGATTTCGTTTTCTATTATCAAAACTCTCATTTTTTTACTTTCGTCGTTTTATTTTTGCGTCCAGTCGTAAATTTTTAGACTAGCAGATGCCGTGGCGGCTATGCCCTCGCCCCGCCCCGTAAAGCCTAGCTTCTCGGTCGTCGTGGCCTTTACGTTTATGCGGCTCGGGGTTAAATTTAGCGTATTTGCGATGTTTATTTCCATCGCGGATTTAAATTTACTAAGCTTTGGCCTCTCGGCAATAACGGTGACGTCGGCGTTTATCAGCTCAAAACCGACGCTTTGAACGAGCCTATATGCTTCTTTTAGTAACATAGCCGAGTCGGCGCCTTTAAATTTATCGTCGGTGTCGGGGAAATGCTCGCCTATATCGCCCAGCCCAGCCGCTCCTAGCACTGCGTCGATGAGCGCGTGGATAGCTACGTCGCCGTCGGAGTGGGCCTTTAAATTTCTTTCAAAAGGGATTTTTTCGCCGCCGATTGTTACGAAACTTCCCTCTTTTCTCTCTTCTTCAAAGGCATGCACGTCAAAACCGTTGCCGACGTAAATTTCGCTTGACGGCGCGCCAAGGCCGTAAATTTTAGAAAGGTCGTCTTTAAACGTAATTTTTCTCGCGTTTTCATCGCCTTGCACGTACCAAATTTTACCGCCCGCAGCCGCTATCGCCGAGCTATCGTCGGTGTAAATTTGACCTGATTCAAGCGCGCTTTTTAGCATCGCCGCGCGCGAGAGCTGCGGAGTTTGGATGAGCTTGATCTGCTCCCTATCGACGACGCCCGCGCCTAGATAAACGGTATCGGGTACTTTTAGCGCAGGCACGACGCAGTCGGCGTTTTGGATGCCGCCTATTATGCGAGAAAAAAGCTCCGCGCTAATCATCGGACGAGCGATGTCGCTAACTAAAACGAATTCGCTTTGAACGAGCTTAAGAGCGTTTTTTAGGCTCTCTTGACGCGTCGCTCCGCCTTTTACGAAGCGATACGACGGTGCAAATTTACTCATATATTTTTCCTCGTTTGAGGCGATGATTATCTCTTTAAAAGCATAATGCGAGCTTAAATTTTTAGCGGCAAAGAGCCATAGCGGATCGCCTTGGGCGCGCAACCACTGCTTTTTAACGGGCATTTCAAAACGGCTAGAGCTTCCGGCTCCGAGCATTATCAGTGTAACGTCTAGCAAAATTTCTCCTTTGGCGAAGTGTTACGATATTATACAGATAAAAAGCTTGTTTTTATCTTTTTTGAGTAGAACTCGGACTAAAATTTGAAGAAAAATTGAAATAAAAATTTTAATCTTCAAATTCCGATGACGCAAGTCATATTGATTTAATTTAAATCCTAGTATAATGGCGCGACGTAGTATTAAATTTGATAAATAAAGGAGAAAAATGCTAACCAAAGAGGATGTCTTAAATAGACTAAAAGGCGTGATATATCCGGGCTTTGAGAAAGATATCGTGAGCTTTGGATTCGTAAAAAACGTCGAAATCGGCGAGAAAATTTTAATCGAGGTCGAGATCGTAAGCTCAAATCCGGACGTAGCAAACGAGCTGCGAACCGACATAAAGCGCGTGATGGGATCAAACGAGTGTGTCATCAACATCATCCAACCAAAAATCCCAGAGGAAAAAAGCAACACTCAAAGCGGTAAAAACATCGCTCCGCAGATCAAAAATTTCGTAATGGTAAGCTCTGGCAAAGGCGGCGTGGGCAAGAGCACTACGACGCTAAATTTAGCTATCTCGATGGCAAAACTAGGCAAAAAAGTAGGCATCCTAGACGCCGACATCTACGGTCCAAATATCCCTAGAATGCTCGGCGAAGTAGGCACGCAGCCTCAAGTCGTGGGCAACAAGCTAAAACCGATCCTAACTCACGGCGTCGAGATGATGAGTATGGGCGTGCTAATGGAAGAAGGCATGAGCCTCATTTGGCGCGGGTCGATGATAATGAAAGCTATCGAGCAGCTGCTAAAAGACGTATTTTGGAGCGAGCTTGACGTGCTATTTCTCGATATGCCTCCGGGAACGGGCGACGCACAGCTAACACTAGCTCAAAGCGTACCGGTAACTGCTGGCGTGTGCGTTACGACGCCGCAAGTAGTGGCGCTAGATGACAGCAAAAGAGCACTTGATATGTTTGAAAAGCTTCACATACCGATCGCCGGCGTGATAGAAAATATGAGCGGATTTATCTGCCCTGAAAGCGGCAAGGAGTATGATATATTCGGTAAAGGTACGACCGAGGAAGTGGCAAAAGCCTACGGTACCGAAGTGTTAGCCGAAATCCCTATCGAGCCTGCCGTTAGAGTCGGTGGAGATAGCGGCAAGCCGGTGAGCTTTTACGAGCCAAACTCGGTCACGGCTAAACGCTACGAAAAAGCGGCGGCTAGGCTGTGGGAGATAATCGAAAATATCAACGATGACGGCGGCGCGGACAACTCGTCTATCCAGCCCGTGATGGACGGTAAGAGCGCTTGCTCGAAGTAAAATTTAAAATCTAAAGCCCGAATTTACTCAAATTTGGGCTTTAACTCTCGCAAATTTACAAATTTAGGAGAACGACGATGAAAGCGATCGTAACGGTGATCGGTAAGGACAAGGT
>CAUQJU010000017.1:0-12418 GCA_963518005.1 uncultured Campylobacter sp. | reverse complement strand
AGCGACGACTGCTGGACTAAACAATACGGGAAATTTCGTCCTAGACTACATAGAAACCGTAAATATAACCTCAAATCAAGATACCGCCAAAACCGCAACCGCGATAAACGTTATAAATTTAAAAGCTAGCGCGGCGGATAAGGCCAAACTAACGACGATAAACGTCAAAGGCGACGGCAACACCGAGCTAAAGATAAACGACCATCTAAAACTAAAAACCGTAGACGCAAGCGCGCTAAAGGGCAAATTTACCTTTGACTCTACGGGCAAGATGGACGCCGCAGGCACGATAAAAGGCGGCCTAGCCGACGATAAGATCACATTTGACGCGCTAAGCGGCACTAGCGTAACGGGAGGTGCGGGCAACGACACGTTTAACGTAAACAAGCTAGGTACCGGCGCGGGAACATTCGGCGCGGATCGTCTAAGCTCGGTTACCGATTTTTCTAGAGGCGACAAGCTACATCTAGGAAATACCGTAGCCAACAAAAACTCCATCCACAAATACGAGGCCGACGGCTCGCTAGATTTTGCCAACAACCTAGCAAGAGCGCTAGCGGCGGCTAAAGACCACGAGTCAAAGACCGCGTATTTCACGTATCAGTCAAACACGTATCTTGTCTCTTCAGACGCTAACGACGGCGTAACGGCGGACGACTACGTGACCAAGCTATCCGGAGTCCAAGACCTAAGCGCGGCTAAAACGGACGCAGACGGAAACGTAATACTATAATTTTATATATTACGCTCATTTTTTTCTTTCTTTTCTTGCGGCGGGCGGGCTATACGCTCTACTCGCCGCGCTAAATTCGTGCTTTTTGCGCTCGTTATCCGATAATCAAAAATTTAATGTTATAATCGCCACGGTATTAACCAAATTCAACTTACCTTAAAGGAGGCCTTTATGGCAGTAACAAAAGCACAAGTCGCCCAACTATACGTGGCATTATTTAACAGAGCGCCCGAAGGCGCGGGTCTAAACGCGTGGTTTGCAGCAGGCGCGACCAAAACGCAGGCTCAACTAGCAGACGATATGCTCCGCTCTCCGGCGGTTCAGTCGTACTTTAACGGCAGGATAGACACCGACAGAGGCTTTGTGTCAAACATCTATAAAAATTTCCTCGGTAAAGACTATGCCGACGATCCAGCAGGCATCGAGTCATGGGTACGCCACCTAGAAGCCGGACACTCAAGAGGCGAAACCCTAGTTAAACTTTTTGAAGTAGCGCAAACTCCTGAAGCTATAGCGGCGGCTCCGGTTGCTGCGGCGATCTTTAGAAACAAAACCGAAGTTTCCGCATATATGGCCGAAAAGATAGCAGACATCGCTCAAAGAGACGACGGCACCTACGACTACGAGCCGTTCCAAGCTATAATCAGAGGCACGACTGATACAAATTTAGAAGAGCAAAAAGCGAAAGTCGACCAACTAGCTAGCGGACAAACTCCTAGCACCAATAAAAATTTAACCGCAGAAACGGATAATATCGTAGGCACCGACGGCGACGATACGTTTAACGGCGTTTACTACGTAGGCAACGGCGCAAAAACATCGACGTTATCGCCTCTTGATACGATAGACGGTAAAGCGGGCAAAGATACGTTAAATTTAACCGTGCAAAAAAACGGCGGCGATAGCGATAGTGTAGAAATGAGCGCGATAGAAACGGCTATGAGAGGCGTGAGCAATATCGAAAATTTAAACATTAGATCAGAGGTCAAATTTACTACCACTCCTCCTCCTCCTCCACATGCTACTATTCCATTTACTGTAAATAAAGGCTTAGATAACCTTAGTATCCAAACTATCGGTGGAGTAAATATATCTTCTACCGATACGAAAGAAAAAATATCTATAGACACCACGGGCGCAGTTACTCTAAACGCCGCAGACGTAACCAAAGAAGTAACCGTAAAATCATCGGCAGAAGCGGTAACCGTAAGTGCATCTAAAGTCGTAGATAAGGTAAGTATCGAAGCAGGTAAACAAGTCGAGCTAAATGCCGCAGAGGTTAAGGACGTTAGCGTAAAAGCCGGTAGCGCAGCTACAAGCAATACAAAAGTTATCGCGCCAAAAGCCACCAAAGCTAGTATAAATTTAACGAATAATGCCAAGATCCTTGACAGCGCCAGCTCGCTAACGGCGGTAGCCGACCTAACTTTGGCAAATTTAACTCTAGCTGCCGACTTAGCCGTAGCTAAAGCGGCTAAAATAAGCACGAAAGACGTTAAATTTGATGGAAAAGCTATCTCAACGGATATCGAAAACGTGGACTTTTCTATGGAATATACCGGAAATAACGTCGGCGACGCTAAACTAACCGCAAGTGCTCCCAATAAAGTAAAAACGCTAAGCATAAACGCAAAAGCGCAAAAATCTGCTACCCTTACCATAGATAGCACCAACATCAACTCTCTTACCAAGGTTACGGTTAAAGGCGATGCCAAGGACTTAACTCTTGATCTAAGCACTCAAACGGCTCTTAAAGATATCGACGCTAGCGCGTTTACCGGAAATTTTGCAGAGCTTTACGTTAAAAATACGGAAAACTCTACCTTTAAGCTAGGTAGCGGAGACGACGTGGTTAAACTAAACCTAGACACTACTCCTGCAAATCAAAAAACGCAAACTATCGACGGCGGAGCTGGTACGGACTTG
Source organism: uncultured Campylobacter sp. (assembly GCA_963518005.1). GTDB lineage: Bacteria > Campylobacterota > Campylobacteria > Campylobacterales > Campylobacteraceae > Campylobacter_A. Next base: position 9,759 of record CAUQJU010000017.1, on the reverse strand, counting down.
CTTCTAGTAAGTACGGCTATAGCTATAGCCGGCGCAAGCAGTCAAATAACGATTAGAAATTTTGAGGGTTTAAAAGTAGACGGGCAATTGGCTACCGGTAACGTCATCAATATGTCTAACTGGACGGGCTTTACGCACCTAACGCTATCTCATAGCGGAAGCGGAGACCTAACTACGGGAGATGCTACGATAGAAAATATACAAAGCGGCTCGACGATAACTATCGAAGGCAAAAAAATAGCTAACGAAGTAACTCTAAAAGTAAAAGACGCGACCACCGGTACGGACGATACGCTAAATTTAGTCCTAGACCCGAAAACCAATACTGATGGAATACAAAACGGCGGTAATTTCATCATAGAAAACGTAGAAACCGTAAATATCACCTCAAAAGCCGACACCGCTAAAACTGCCAGCGCAAGCAACCTAATCAAACTAAAAACAGGCGCTGCGGCAGCCGATACGTTAAAGGCGATTACCGTAAAAGGCGACATCGCGACCGAATTAGTTTTAGACGCTACGGCTACGAAAGTAAAAACCGTAGACGCAAGCGCGCTGGAGGGTAAATTTACGTTTAACGGTACGGCTCATCTAGCAGATAAAGCCGTTATCAAAGGCGGAGCAAAAGACGATACTATAACCGTCGCGGGAAAATCAGGCGCTAGCATAACGGGCGGAGCCGGAAACGATACGTTTAAAGTGGGAACGCTAGGAGATGCGGCGGCGTTCCCTGCGTCAAAAGTAGCGACTATAAAAGACTTCTCTGCAGGCGACAAACTACATCTAGGCACGCATATCGCACCTACTCCGCCGACTAGCATCGTAAAATACGAGGCTTCAGGCTCTCTAGACTTTGCAAACAACCTATCTAGAGCTCTAGCTGCGGCAGGCGGAGAGGACAAACTAGCCTACTTTACCTACACCGATCCTGACAGCAACTCGACCGATACGTACGTCGTAAGAGCAGATAATGCTGCTGGAATAACCGCAGGCGACTACGTAGTAAAACTAGCCGGCACAGTAAATCTGGACAATGCCAGAATTTCCAATGTGGATACGAATGGGGATAACACGGCTGATATCCTCCAGATAACCCTCTAATCTCCGCGATAAACCCCGACCTTTCGGGGTTTATCTTTTTATTTTCCAATTTCTATTTAAACTCCCCTTTCGCGCAAATTTTGCCTTGATTTAAGTTTAACCCAAAACTCAAATTTATCTGCTTCAAATTTCGCTGCTACGGATAAAGCCGCGCGCAAAAGGATAAATCAGGAAGATTTTCGTATTTTTTAGTATAATTGCCCCGAGGTTAAGCCAAAGGGTTGCCGCCTCGCGCTTAAATTTGCCCCAAAACGGAGGTAAATTTAATGCTTCATAAATCGCGGTTGCAGTTATACTATTTTGTATTTTTGCAGTCAAGGCACTAGCCAAGACCCGCCTAGAGCGATCGCGGCGGACTAAGATTTTACCCTTCGGCGAGTAAATTTATACTTTTTTAGCAAATCTCAAATTTAAAAGGCAGATCGATGTTTTCGTCGTTTTTCGCGAGCAAAAAATGGGCTGCGTGGGCGCATCTGGGAGCGATTTTGATACTGGCTTGCACATACGCGCAGGTGCAGCTAACGGTCGCGATAAATGAATGGTACAAGGACTTCTACGATATTTTGCAAGACGTCAAAAACCACACGGTAGACGACTTTTGGACGGCGATTAAGATTTTTGCCGCGCTAGCGTTTCCTTTCGTGCTACTGGGTACGGCGATTTCGTACTTTACGCGAGTTTGGACGTTTAGGTGGCGAGAGGCTATGACCTTTAGCTACATCGCCTACTGGAAAAAGACGCCGCGCGATGTCGAGGGCAGCTCGCAACGTATCCAGGAGGACATCTACCGCTTCGCTAAAATAGTCGAGGACTTAGGCGTTACGGTAGTAGATGCGGTCATGACGCTAGCAGCTTTCGTGCCTATACTCTGGGTTCTTAGCGCTCAGGTAAAAGTGCCCTTTATGGAGGGCGTAGCGGGTTCGCTCGTGTGGATCGCGGTAGCTACCAGCGCCGGAGGCCTAGTCGTCTCGTGGTTTGTAGGCATCAAGCTACCGGGCCTTGAGTACAACAACCAAAAAGTCGAAGCCGCATTTAGAAAAGAGCTCGTCTACGCCGAGGACGACAAGCAAAACTACGGCGATACGCGCAAGCTAGAAGAGCTTTTTAAAAAGATAAAATTTAACTTCGGCAGGCTCTTTTTGCACTATGGATATTTCGACGTTTGGAAATACTTTTTCTCACAAAGTATGATCATCGTCCCGCTCATAGCCCTAGGCCCTAGCGTGCTAACGGGCGCGATAACGCTAGGCGTGATGATGCAAGTCGTAAACGCCTTTTCTCAGGTGCGCGAGAGTTTGTCGATATTTATAAGAAACTGGACGACCATCACCGAGCTACGCTCCATCCACAAGCGTTTGAAAGAATTTGAAACAAATATCGGCTACAAAGGCACGAAAAACGAGAACAACAAGGGACTAGGGCTTGATATTTTCGCCTACTGGGCGATCACGGCGAGCGCGTTTGCGATATATTTAGCGCTAGTAGAGTTTAGCGCCTAGCAGCGGCATTTTGCGATGCGTAAATCATAAATTTACGCGAGCAAATTTAACTACGCCAGGCTTGCTTATCCGCGAGGTTATCTACGGCGGCGATTTTGGCGTAAATTTCGTTTTAACCAGATGCGAGGTTTAGATATCTCGGCTGCTAAATTTACCCGCGGCGGTAAGGCCGAACATATAAATTTAGCGCGCAAAATTAGTAAATTTATCGCGCTTGATTAATCCAGCTTTTTTGCAGACGGATTTTCATCTAGCCTGCGCGCCTTTGTCTTAAATTTACGCGCAAAGACGGCGAGCTTGCCAAAACGCTTGCAAACTAAACGCCTAGGACGCTTGAAATTTGGACGCAAATTTATCGGCGCAGAAGTTTTATAAATTTAGCAGGCAAACCCGTCGCCGGGGCCGACCTTTTCATCGTTACGCCTATTTTAAGCTAAATTTAAACGCCTATTTACGAATTTATAGCAGTTTAAATATATAATTACCCCAAAATTTATAAAAGGAATAAAAATGATGAAAAAATTTATCCTCTCCGCACTATTTGCGGCCACTCTACTAACGGGCTGCTTTACTAGCTCCACTAGCGGCGGAGCGCTTGGCGAAAACAGACGCCAGATGTTTCTAGTCAGCGAACAAGAGATGAACGAAGCCGCAGCCAAAGCCTACGTGCAGACTCTTAGCGGAGCGCGTCAAAAAGGCGCGCTAAACATCGACCCCGTGATGACCAAAAGAGTGCAAGACGTCGCCAAACGCCTAATCGCGCAGGTCGGGGTCTTTAGGGAAGATGCGCTCAAGTGGAAATGGGAAGTAAACGTCATCGACGAAAATACGATAAACGCGTGGTGTATGCCTGGAGGTCGCATAGTCGTTTATAGCGGTATCATAAAAAATCTCTCGCTAACAAACGGCGAGCTAGCGGCGGTTATGGGACACGAGATCGCGCACGCGCTGCGCGAGCATAGCCGCGAGCAAGCTAGCTCCGATATGCTCACAAACGTCGGAATTTTCGCCGTTTCGCAAGCTGCAGGACTAGGCGATCTAGCTACCGGCGCCATAAATATGGCCGCTCAGTACACCATCTCGCTACCGTTTTCTCGCTCTCACGAGCGCGAGGCCGACCACATCGGCACGGAGCTGATGGCGCGCGCGGGCTACGATCCTAAAGAGGCGGTAAACGTCTGGGTAAAAATGTCCAAAAAAAGCGGCGGTAGCGTGCCGGAGATACTAAGCACCCACCCCTCAAACGAGAGCCGTATAGCCGATCTGCGCGAGGTTGCGGCAAAGCTAGAGCCGGTATATCTGCAAGCCAAAAAGTAAAATTTAGCTAGCGTAACGGCTCTTTAAACGCTTGCGGCTAGCCGTTTGAGGCGGCGGGCGGGCGTTTTATATCTTACAAGGCGGATACGAGCCGTAAAATCCGCCGAATGCTAAATTTAAACGATTAGATTTTAAATTTACCGCTTTAGCTGCTGTTTTTTGATTTGCTTTAAAAGCGGCAAATTTAACCGCGTTTGTTTTTTATGGATTTTGGATTAGCTATTTTTGTCGTAAATTTCAGTAGCTTTTGACGTCGATTTACATCGCCGCCCGAATCGAATTTGCGTGCAAGCCTGCCTTTTACCGCGCTTTTTATTGCGCAAAACGGCGCGCGGCAAGTAACGGCATTAATTAATCTGCCGCATCTTTTCAAGCCGCTTTAAAAATATTTCTATCCGCTCAAGTTGCACCGCATCTAGCGCTCTGCCAGAGTAAAAATACTCCACGCTGTTGCCGTTTGGATAATTCACTCGCGGAATGCCCATTTCATCGCCTCTCGGCTCAAATTCCAAGGACAAATCCGCGCCACCTCGAGAATAAAGCTTGAGCTGCGAATTCGCATCTTCGGCGCGCGGTGACGTGCGGCGTTTGTCTTCGCCGCACTGCCCTACGGCGCGCGCATCGCCTGTCAGCCTGCCGTCGCGCTCGCGGGCATCAAGTTCGCCCGTTTGCGAATTTGCGTTAAATTTTGCATAGCCGTCCGCGCCTCGCCCTTCCGCTTTAAATTTACCGACTTGCGTAGATGAATTCGTATCAAATTTTATGCCGTCCTTAGCGTCAAATTTAGCCATCCGCGAGAGCAAATCATCGATGCTAGCAAGCTTTAATCCTCCGCCAAGCTCGCTTGCCAGGCGATTTAGCGTGCCGTCTATGCCGTCGATGATGCGCACATGAGACGGCAAAATTTCGCGCAAAACGTCCTTAAAATAGTTAAAATGCGTGCAACCAAGCACCAGCGAGCCAAGGCGCGCGAGCTCAAATTTGCCCAGTTCCACCTGCAGATACGCCCGAACCGCAGGCGAGTCAAACTCCAAATCCTGCGCAAACTCCACGAGACGCGGTAACGCCAGGCTCCACGTCTCGCACTCCAGCCGCCCCACTAGGCGCGCTAGCTTTTCGCCCGCGATCGTTAGCGGCGTGGCGATGAGCAGCGTCGGGCGCGTGCCGAAGCTGTCCGCGGCGAGCTTGACGGCGGGCTCCATACCGATAACCGGCACGCTAAATGCACCGCGAAGCTCCGAGATGGCCGCGCTCGTGGCGGTGTTGCAAGCAACGACGATAGCCTCTGCGCCGCGCGAGACCAGAAACCCGACCGCATCGAGGCTCAGGCGCACGATCTGGGCCCTACTTTTCGTGCCGTAAGGGACGTGATCCTCGTCGGCAAAATACAAAAACTCCGCCCCGCTAAACCGCCGCAAAGCCTCGGCCAGCACGCTCAGCCCGCCGATACCCGAGTCAAAAAACGCTATTTTCAAATCTTTATCCAAGGTTAAATTTAAAAGAGATTATAACTCAAATTTGCGGCGATTTCGCCTTTGGGCGCAAATTTTACCTTTTTGCGGTTGCTAGACCCGCACCTTTACGGCCCTAAAATTTGGACCTGCTTCTAGTTTAAATTTGGCGTAAAATCGGCTAAATTTAACAAAAGGACCCAAGATACAAGAAAAAGCTGCCGATACAAAAATACGAAATCTCGCGCGCCGTCAATGCTGATCTAGCCGCTATTGCGCGCATTTACAACGCAAGCGTTTTAGAGTAAAACGCCACTGCCGCGCTGCATCCAGTCGGCATAGAGGAGCGCGAAGCGTGGTTTGGCGCGCACGAGGCGGCAAATCACCAGGTATACGCGCTGCGCGAGATCTGCGAGGAAAATTTGGCAGGCAAAGGCGGCGAAGCTGATTGTGGGAGAAAATTTGGCTCAAACGGCGAAAATTTCGGCGCGCAAAAGATAGGCGCCGCAAACCAAAAAGGCGAAATCTTAGCCTGGGGCAGCCTCAGCGACTATCATCCGCGTGAGGGCTACCGCATCACGGCCGAGATCAGCGTCTACGCAACACCCGAAGCTCACGACAAGGGGCTTGGCGGGCGGCTAGTAAATTTTATGCTTGAGCGCGCGCCTAAATTTGGCGTCAAAAACGCCGTCGCGCTGATATTTTCAAGCAACGCCGCTAGCCTAAATTTGTTTGCGAAATTCGGCTTTACGCGCTGGGGCGAACTACCCGAAGTCTGCGATATGGGCGGCAAACCGGAAAGCCTAACGATACCGGGTAAAAATTTAAGCTCCGCCGCCAAATAAATTTCATCGTCTTTTAAAAATTTGCGGTAAATTTAAAAGATACAGGAGAAAAACACTATTTGCGTTAGAGTTTACGGCTGATTTTGCGTTTGGCTCGTCTAAATTTGAAACGCCAGAAAAAGAATGCAATGACGGCGATATGGAGTCTTGCCTTAAAGCCGCTTTTCAATACAAAGACGACGACAAAAAACTCAAACTAGTTAAAAAAGCTTGCGATAGCAGAAACAAACTAGACTGCCTTACGACAACCTGGCATAATGATGCAAAAGACCCTAAAAAGGCATAGAATACCTAGAAAAGAGATGCGATGCGGGAGAATCTACCGATTGCGGATTACTAGAAACCATATATAACGACGGAGAGGTAGTCGAGAAAGATATATTAAAGTCGGCAATCTATCACGACAAGGCTTGTAACCTAGGGGAAGGATTATCCTGCGCTATGTCGGCGGAGAGATATAGCAAAGGTGACGGCGTCAAAATGGGTGCAACAAAAGCGGCGGTTTATTATAATCTATCGCCGGAATTTAAAGAAACTTGGCAAAAATTCTGCGACAAGTATGAGCTTTAAAATAATGCATCGAGCCGTAGGTTGATAAATCGATAAAATCGACTACGGCTCGCCTTATTGTATTTATCTAAAAATTTAAACTAATCCAAAAGCTCGGCCGTAAATTTATCTTCGTTAAATTTCCTTCCTAAAAAGGAGCAAACCTCGCGCGCATCGCGAAGCGCGTTAGCCATACAACTAGTGGCTCCGGGGCTTGGCGTCATGTTAAAGCTGATGCCCTCGCCGGTGTTTATGCCCGCTTCTCCCAGCATCAAACGCCCGCTTGTTTTATCCAGCACCTGCGGGCGCACTCCGCCGAAATTTCGCGCGTAGCTCACGTCTTCGTAGGCCAGCGAAGGTACTATCTTTCGCGCCGCTTTGACGAATAGGCGGCGATTTATACAGGGGATCTCGTAGGCGAAATTTTTAAATAGATAATTTCTAATCTCGCTATCGCACAGTAGTTCAAACATCGATCTAGCCACCCTGCCGTCAAACCTCAGCGTCTTTAAAAAGTCCCAAAACGTCGCGCTTCCGCGGTATCGCTCCAGCTTTGGCATCAGTAGCGCGGTGGGGCCAAACCTCGTGCGCCCATCCGCTAGGATATCGGCATCGCCGTGTAGCGCTGCAAAAGGCAGCTTTGGGTTTTGCACCATATAGACCTTGCCCTTTAACAGGCGTTTATCGCTCATATAAAAGCTCCCAGCGACTGGCAAACAGCTGTAATCAAGCCCATAACCCATCTTGTGCGCCAAAAACAGCGAATGCGCGCCCGCATCGACTACGACGTAGTTTGCGCTAAATTCTCGCCCGTCTTTAGCCGTGAGGCAAAAGCCGTCGCTAGCGCGGACTATCCGCTCTATCTCGCAGCTTAAAAACACGTCCGCTTCTCGGTTTTCCTTAGATGCGGTATCGCAGGCGTTTTTTACGAAGCTTTTAGCAGCGCGCCCGAAATCAATCGTCGTGTATTCGCCGCTTTGCACGCCCATCGCCACGATCTCTTCGCTTCTATCGCCGCTTTTATCGGCGTTTAAAACGACGTTTGGCTCGAGGATTTTTAGCTCGTCTTTCTCAAAAAGCCGCAGATACGGATAAATTTCGCGAAATTTGCTAAATCTCTCGCGCAAAGCCGCGCTCTCCTCCTCGCCTACGCCTAGAACCATCTTTTGGTGTGAGAACATAAACTCGCCCGCGTAGCCGTGCATCAGCGCGTATTTTACGACCATGCGCGCCGCGACGCTTACCTTTTTGGCTTTTTCAAAATCGTAGTTCGTTTCTATATCGCCGCAGTGGATCGTCTGCGAGTTGCATTCTCCGCGCGAATTTAGCGTCGCTAAGTCTTCGTATTTTTCAAAAAGCGCGAGGCTTTTTACGTCCGCGTAGCGCGCGAGCTGATAAAATAGCGCGCAACCCGAGATCCCGCCTCCGACGACGGCTACTTCGTAATGTCTTTTCATAAAAGCTCCGTAAATTTTTGGCGTATTTTGCCTAAAAATGCTTAAATTTGATTGAGTTTGGCGGGTTTTAAAAAATGCGGCGGCATAGGCTTGCGGCGGCAAATTTAAAAGCTAAATTCGCCGCCTAAATTTAGGCTAATTTGCGCCATTTTGCGCTTTAAACTCCGCCAAAAGCTCCTCGTCGCATTTCGGGCAGTATTCGTGCTCGCCGCTGATGTAGCCGTGTTTGGCGCAGACGCTAAAGACCGGCGTTATCGTGATATATGGCAGCTTGTAGTTATTTATCACGCCGCGCACGAGATCCTTGCAGGCCGCAGCCGAGCTGATGCGCTCCTTCATATACAGGTGCAGCACCGTGCCGCCCGTGTAGGAGCTTTGCAGTTCGTCTTGCAAATCGAGCGCCTCGAACGCATCGTCGGTGAAATTTGCCGGCAGCTGCGTGGAGTTGGTGTAGTAGATATTTTCGCCAAATCCTGCTTGGATGATATCGGGATAGCGCTTTTTGTCCTCTTTGGCAAAGCGATACGTCGTACCCTCGGCAGGCGTAGCTTCGAGGTTATAAAGGTTGCCGGTGCTCTCTTGAAATTCGCGAATTTTACCGCGTAAAAACTCGATCATCTCGATCGCAAATTCTCGCCCGAAATCGGTCGCGATATTTTCCTTGTCGCTTGTAAAATTACGCAAAAGCTCGTTCATACCGTTGATGCCGATGGTGCTAAAGTGATTATTAAAGTGCTTTAGATAGCGCGCGGTGTAGGGATACAAGCCGCGTTCGTACATCTCCTGGATAAATTTGCGCTTTTTTTCTAGCGTAGATTTGGCTAAATTTAGCAGATACTCAAGGCGTGTGTAGAGTCCCTTTTTATCGCCTTTATATAGATAGCCTAGGCGAGCTAAATTTAGCGTCACGACGCCGATACTGCCGGTCATCTCCGCACTGCCAAACAGCCCTCCGCCGCGCTTTAGCAACTCGCGTAAATCTAGCTGCAAGCGGCAGCACATCGAGCGCACGTGGCCAGGTTTATAGGCTTTGTCGTTTGCGATGCGGTTGCCGTTTTCATCGGTCGTGTACTGGCTGCCGACGAAATTTTGAAAATAGCTCGAGCCCATTTTTGCCGTATTTTCAAAAAGAACCTTCGCCACCTCGCTGTCCCAGTCGAAGTCCTCCGTAATATTTACGGTAGGTATCGGGAAAGTAAAGGGCTGCGAGCATTTGTCGCCCTCGGTCATGATCTCGTAAAAGGCCTTGTCTATCCGGTTCATCTCGGGTTCAAAGGCGCGGTAGGTCATATCGGTTAGCTTGTTAAAGCCGCGTTTTTGCGCCTCCTTAGCAAGCCCCTCGTCCTCCAGGTCGCTAAATATATGCCTATTCTCGCGCGTAGGGATCTGGTCACGCAGATCGGACGGGCAGGTGATGTCGATCGTCACGTTAGTAAACGGACTTTGGCCCCAGCGAGCCGGCACGTTTAGGTTAAAGATAAAGCTCGTTATCGCCTTTTTGATCTCTTTATCGCTTAGCTTGTCGCTAAAATAGTAAGGA
>CAUQJU010000016.1:0-12430 GCA_963518005.1 uncultured Campylobacter sp. | reverse complement strand
GCTAATTGCTTATATGTACTACTACTCTGGCTTACCGCTAAAATACGACGGCTATATCTTGCAACACTTTATACCCTCAGGCATAGGTAAGGTTACCGCGCCGTTTCACGAGCTATTTATCAGAGGAATCTTTTGTAACGTGTTTGTTTGCATGTCTATCTGGACTGCGACTAGCGAGAGCAACTTAGCGGGCAAATTTTTTGCCATTATGTGGATGATCGGCGCGTTTGTCGCATGCTCTATGGAACACTGCGTGGCAAATATGTTTATCATAACGGAAGCCATCATCGCTAAAGCTCACTACATCGCGGCAAACGGCGGAGATATCACCGCTGCGGCTACGGCTCTAGGGCACGGCATCACGGCTGAAAAACTAGAAATGCTAAACTGGGGAAATTTCATCGGTAAAAACCTAGTTCCCGTTACGCTAGGCAATATCTGCGGCGGACTTTTCTTTGTGGGACTAGTTGGATTTATGGCGAATAAATTCGACATGAAAAAGAAGTAATTTTTAATTCCCCGGCTCGGCTGGATTTCAAATAGTTTTCGGCTAGGATACTCGGGTCACGGACGACTAGTCCGCTCCCGTCGTATCCGCCAAAAACTATTTAAACTACATACAATCCGTCTGGAATGTTTATCTCATATCTTGATAAATTCGTAAATTTTACTTGCCAAGACCCGTACCCTGAAAACACTAAATTTAAATTTGCGACGCTTTGCGCGAGCAAAGCAGTGTCGCCACCTCTCACGTGCAGTGGGGTTGGAGAGGGCTTGGGAGAGGAAGGGGCGACGCTTCGTAAGTAGAACCCCCCCTTCCTCTCCCGAAAAAAAAGGGCTCTTTTGCTTCGACTTTGCCTCGCCTTGTGCTTAGCCGCACTTCGTTTGCTACTGTTGGGACGCACTCTCTTTGAGAGCTGCTAGCAGAGCGTATTCAAGCCCCTTCCCCTTTAACAAAAAAGCAAGATGATTTCAAGCAATGATTTCGTTTAAAGAAATTTAAATGTATGGCGTCAAATTTAAAAACCGAATTTAGCGTCTTAAAGATACGGGCCTAGGCGCGTAAATTTAATTTAGTCCGCTAGACTCTGCGGTTTTGCGACTGCTCATCAACCGCGCCGCAGCGCTTTTGCCTGGCCTAGTTTAGATAGGCAAATTCGGCTAAATTTTACTAAACGTATGCGTGAGCCGGTTGCTTGTTTCGGCTGTTTAAAACTTAAATTTAAACGTCAAATTTTACGCTTGCGGCGCGCTAGTTAAAGCCTTTAAATTTAAAAGCAAATTTAATCTAGCTTGGTTTTATAACTAAACGGCGGTACAAATTTAGCCGCGGTAGCCCAAAACCGCGGTTAAAGCGGGCGAATTAGGACGGACTAGCTCCCAAAATTTGCTGGGTGTCAAGAGTGTGCAGTATTTGCTAGAGCCTTACCGCGCATCTAATGCTTGCAACGCTTTTTTCGCGGCTTTGCCGGCTTGCTAAGCTTTAGAGCGTTTCTGCGCCCGCAAACTTCGCATGCGCCGGCCGATGCGAAATTTAGCGCCTTAAAGCGGCGAATTTAATCCTTAAGAATCTTTAAAAATGAGTAAACGTCACGCACGCCGTTAATGTGCTTGGCGTACCATATCGCGTGTTTTTCCTGCTCGATGTCGGTTATGATGCCCGTAAATACGACGCTACATTGCACCACGCTCACTCTCACGCTCGTACCGCTTATTATGCTGTCTTTAAAAAGATTGTTTTTTAAATTTAGCATTATGGCGAGGTTGCCTTCGCATTCGCCGCCGTCTTTTGGGAAGCGTATGTACGTGTAGATTTTATTTACGCCGCTTGTATTTTTGGCTAATTCCACGAGCTTTTCTTTGTGCTCGGCATCCGGTACGACGCCGATGAGGTAGACGTCGCCGTAAAAGCTCTCCACGTCCACGTTTAGGTTGCTAAGGCCGCTCGTGCCCAAAATTTTAGTCTGAATTTTGGTTTTTACGATTTTGTCTTTGGCTATGGAGTAGATGCCCCGCTCGTCTTGGCTCACTTGATAGGCGTCGTATACGTTTATGCCCGTTAGCGGCGTCACGGTGGTAAAATACTCTAAGCATCCGCCTAAAAAAATAGCGGGAGCCAAAAACGCGAGAGCGCGTAAAATTTGCCGTAAAAAGAGCCGAAAATCCATCGCGAGCCTATAAAATTTTGCCTAAATACTATAAAAATCAAACTAAAATTTATATAAATTTAGCTATAATCGCGTTCGTCGTCTAAAAATGCGGAGGATAAGGCGATCTGGTGGCGCCCGCGGACTTCAAATCCGATGGCGGGGCGGTTGACCGCTTCGCGGGGAGTTCGATTCTCTCATCCTCTCGCCAAACTTCTACGTTTATTATCTTAAAACAAGCAAAATTCAGCTACAATAAGCCGTTTATGTAAAATTAATTTAAGGTTTTTCTTTTGGCTAAGTCTAATCTCGATAAAAACGCCATTTCTTACGCCGTTTTAAGCAAGATATATATGATAAATTTTATCGTTATCGCCGCATTAATCTGCGTGGCCGGCTTTGGCGTAAATTTGAAATTTGAAGACGTAAAAGGCGAAATTTACGCCCAGAACGCCTATTTTAGCAACTTTTTGTCCGAGCGTTTCGCGGCTGCCGATTCGGAGCTAAGGCTGATAGAAAAATACCTCGCCGCAAATGCCGCCGACGTTAAGACGGTATTTGAATTTTCTTTAAATAATAGCCCGGAGTACGTCGCGTTTTTTATAGCCGATAAAAACGGCGAGATAAAATTTACGACCGATGAGAAACTGGGCGTGAAATATAGAGGTTTTTTCGCATCTAAGCCTTGGGCGGACGCGGAAGCTGGCGAGACGCTTCGCTCTAAATTCGCCCTTGATAAAAGCGACTCCGCATCGAGATTTACCGCGATAAAGATGAGTAGCGGAGAGATTTTAGCAGTACTGATAAATTATTCTTTCATTTATGATGAATTAACCAACAACCGCGGCTTTGGCGGCGCGAAATCATTTGTCGTCTCAGAAGACGGCGAGATACTTTTTCACGGCGATACTGAGCTGGTTTTGGAGCGTAAAAAGATATTTGACGTATACGGTGCGCCTGCTGATTACCTGGACGGAGGGATAAAATTTGCGCTAAATTCGCCGCAAAAAGACGTTTATCTCGCGGCAAAAGTGCCTAACGAAGGCGTTGCGGCCGTGTCTTATTATCCGTTAAGCAAGCTCGTGCGCGAAAATTTAATTTTTCTGCTAGTTTGCGGCGTGTTTTTGGGCGCGGGTTCGCTCTTTACGCTATTTTACGCTAAATTTATGAAACAAAACGTCGTAAAGCCCATCTACGTCATCAAAAATCTAACGCGAAAGGCAAGGCGCGGCGAGGAGATAAGCGGGTATTTAAAATTCGGCGAGATAGATGATTTTGAGCAAATAGCAAGCGACGTAAAGAGCCTTGCTGACGAGCGCGAGGCGAGTAAAGCGGCTCTTGAGAGATACTCGAGTAAGTTTGGATTTTTGTTTGAAAAAGGGCCTTTTATCTTGCTTTTAATCGACGCAAAAAGCGGCGAGATACTAGAGGCTAGCGCGAAGGCTTGCGAATTTTACGGACTTAGCGCGGAGGAGATAAAGGGTAAAAATTTAACCCTGCTAAACGCGCCGGATTTAGCTCAAATCAAAATTTTGCAAGAAGACGGCGCGCAAATTTACGAAACGAGCCGTATCGCGGCGGACGGCCAAACTAGACAAATACGCATCCGCAAACAAAACTACGATCTTAGCTGCGGCGAAAAGATCGGCTTTTGCGTGATAGAAGATATCACCCAAAGTGATGCTTTAAAGAAAAACGCGGCGAAGGAAGATTTGATGAGCGAGCATTCGCCGGCATTTAGCGTCGCGTGGAAAGGCGGGCTAGTAGGCGCGGTATCGGGCGTCTCGCATAGCGTCAAGCGCGTTTTGGGTTATAAACCCGCAGAGATGCTTGCTACGGATTTTGACTTTAAAAACATCATTCATCCGGATGATTTGGATAAATTTTTAAACGAATTTAATATCAAATTTAGGCTCTACGGCGCGAATTTGCGCAAAAAGGAGTTTGAGAGCTTGCAGCCTTGCAGGTTGATGAGGAAAAATTTAGAGAGCGTAAAGTGCGATATTTTCGTTAAATTTATCTCGCAAGACGGCAAAAATATCGACGAGGCGATCGGATATTTTATCGAATGCGATTTGTCGCGAAACCTAATCTCGCTACAAGGTGCGGCGTCTAGTTTATCAAGCGGACAAGGCTTGCGCGGCGAGGCGATTTTGCGCCTTTTGGCAAACTCTAGCGAGGGCGTGGCTACAGTCTTGTTAGACGGAACTTTTGCCGGCGTAAACGACGCTTTTTGCAAAGTATCCGGATACGAGAAGAGCGAGGTCGTCGGCAAGCCGTCGAATTTATTAAAGTCCGGCGTACACGACGCTAAATTTTACGAAAATATGTGGCAAAGCCTGCTAAAAAACGGCTTTTATAGCGGCGAGATTTATAACAAGCGTAAAAACGGCGAAATTTATCTAGAGCGGCTTAGTATAGTTACGATTTTTGAGGGCGGCAAGCCCGCGTATTTCGTCGCGGCGTTTCACGAGCTACCGTGGAGAGAGCCTGGAGCGACCGAAACGAATCAAAAGCAAAGGAGCAAGAGTGAGCGAATTTGACGCAAACGTTTATGAGCACGAGATACCGAGCGGCACGAGGCTGTATTTCGGGCAAAGCGCGAAACTAAAAAGAAAGATCGAGCGCGCGGCGAGCGAAATTTTGGAAAAAAACGGATTTCACGAGATCGTGACGCCGTTTTTCTCGTATCATCAGCACCTAAGCGTGCAGCCCACGGCTCTGGTGCGCTTTAGCGATCACGAAAATCACCAAATCAGCCTGCGCGCCGATAGTACAGTGGACGTCGTGCGCATCGTGCTTAGGCGTCTAAAAGACACCGAGCCTAAACGCTGGTTTTATATCCAGCCCGTTTTTAAGTATCCTAGCACCGAAATTTATCAAATCGGCGCCGAGCTAATCGGCGAGAGCGATCTGGCCACTAGCGTCAAGATCGCAAAGGAGCTTTTTGGGTCGTTTGACCTAGCGCCCGTGCTGCAAATCAGCCACATCGCGATCCCGCAGATCGTGTGCAGGCTCTTAAATTTGCCTATTTCGATATTTGAGCACGGCGAGATCGAAAAAATCCTAAATCAAAACGAAGAGTGGCTAAAAAGGCTGGCCTTCGTAAATACGGTAGCGAGCATCGACGAGATTTTGCCGCTGGTTCCAAACGAGATAAAAACCGCGTTGCTTGAGATAAAAGAGCTAGCCCAAGCGGTAAAATATGAAAATTTAAGAATTGTTCCGTTATATTATTCAAAGATGAGGTATTATGACAAGCTGTTTTTTAGATTTTTAGGCGGCAATGCCGTGCTAAGCGGCGGCGGCAACTACGAGATAGAGGGTATCAAAAGCAGCGGATTTGGCGTATATACCGACGCGTTAATCGAAAATTTAGATCAAAAGGAGAGAGTATGAGCAAGGCTGACGTGATAGTGGGCGTGCAGTGGGGAGACGAAGGCAAGGGCAAGATCGTAGATCTGCTAAGCGGCGGCTACGATATGGTGTGCAGGTGTCAAGGCGGGCACAACGCGGGTCACACGATCGTCGTAGAGGGCAAGAAAATCGCGCTGCATCAGGTTCCATCAGGCATACTTCATAAAAATATAATCAACATCATCGGCAACGGCGTCGTGCTTTGTCCGGCCGCGATAATCGAGGAGTTAAAGCAGTTCGGAGACGTCTCGGGACGGCTGTTTATCAGCGACAAGGCGCATTTAAATTTGCCTTATCACGCGCAGATAGACCAAGCTAAAGAAAAAGCCAAAGGCGCGCACGCCATCGGCACGACGGGCAAGGGCATAGGACCTGCGTATAGCGACAAAATCAGCCGTAGCGGACACCGCGTCGGGGAGCTCAAAAATCCCGAAAAGCTTTGCGACGCGATTTTGGCCGATTTTGCGGCAAATAAAGCGTTTTTAGACGTTTTGGGCGTCAAGGCTCCTGCTCGCGGTGAGCTTTTGGGTGAGCTAAAGAGCTACGAGGCGGCGCTGGGTAAATTTATCGTAGATACCACGCATATGGTGTGGGAAGCTATAGACGCGGATAAGAAAATCTTGCTCGAGGGTGCGCAGGGCACGCTGCTAGACATCGATCATGGCACCTATCCTTTCGTAACTAGCTCAAACACCGTAACCGCAGGCAGCTGCAGCGGTATCGGACTAAGCCCTAAAAACGTCGGCGAGGTAATCGGCATCATCAAAGCCTATACCACGCGCGTTGGCAACGGCGCATTCCCGACCGAGGATACGGGCGAAGACGGCGAAAAGATACGCGAAATCGGACGCGAATACGGCGCAACGACTGGCAGACCGCGCCGCACGGGCTGGTTTGACGCAGTCGGCGTGAGATACGCGGCGAGACTTGACGGCGTGGATAAATTTGCGCTGATGAAGCTTGACGTTTTAGACGGCTTTAAAAAAGTAAAAATCTGCAAAGCCTACGAAAAAAACGGCAAGATAATCGAGTATTTCCCAAGCGATTTGGAGGGCGTAAAGCCGGTCTATGAGGAGCTTGACGGCTGGGATAAGGTAGAAGGAGCGCGTAAATTTGAGGATCTTCCCGTAAATGCAAAAGCCTTTATCAAGCGCATCGAGGAGATCACGGGCGTAAAAGTCGGCATCGTTTCCACGAGCCCTGAGCGCGAAGACACGATAGTTCGCTAAGATGAAAAGCAAATTTACGCAAATCGTAAATATAAAAAAGCGAAATTTAGACAAAATCGAGTTAAATTTAGCAAAAACCAGAAACGAAGCGGCGATGATAGAGGGCTTCATAGCGCAGGCCGCCGAGCAAATTTCAAAATTTGAAATGCCATCCAGCGGCTCTGCGATCGATCTGCGCGGTTCGCTGGAGCTTCTGGGCGCTATGCGGCGAGAGAAAAATCTGCTAACCGAACGGCTAGAGCTAATGAAAAAAAATATCGCGCACCTCGAGCGGCAGTACAAGGCGGCCAATCTAGAGTACGAGAAGATGAAATACCTGCAAACGCAGGACTTTAGCGCGCAAATAGAAAAGATAAAAAAGGCCGAAGCGGCGGCTCTGGACGAGTTTGCGACGATGAATTTTACAAGGCAAAAAGAGGCGAAGGCTTGAAAAAAATTTTGATTTTAATAACTTTAAATTTATGCGTTTGGGGCGCAAACGGTACAAATGTTCAAAGCCCGGCGCAAAGCGGCTTTAAGATCCCGGTGGACTGCGTTTCGATCTTTGAAACCAGAAAAGACGAGCTAAAAAGAGAGCTTGCTAAAATAGACGAAGCAAGGCAGGCTTTGGAGGCTTTTCGTGCGAGTTCGGCGGCGCTTTTTGAGGAGAGAAACGCCAAACTAGCCGCCAAAGAGGCCGAGATAAATGCGACTCTAACCCGCGCGCAAGAGGAAAAAAAGCAGACCGAGCAGCTGATAAAGAAAAACGACGAAATCTTAAAAGAGCTAAAAACGATGACTAGTGACAAGGTCGGCGAGACCTACGGCAAGATGAAAGATCAAGCCGCCGCCGACGTTCTAAGCGCGATGGATAGGGCGGACGCGGCTAGCATCATGTACTCGCTAAGCCCTAAAAAAATCTCTGCGATAATGGCTAAAATGGAGCCTACCGCAGCGTCTGAGATCACGCTTTTAATCAAGCAAGGCCCGCCGTTTATAAAGGCTGAGAAAAACGTAACGCAAGAGGTCTCTCCGACCTCGCCAGACGGCCCTGCTGGAAATCTGCTAAATTTGTAAATTTGGGGCTATAACGCTCTAAATTTATCTCGGTTTGCGTCTAAATTTGAGCTCAAATTTGCGCGGATAACGCGAAAGCTAAATTTGCCTTTGGCGGTCAAATTTGACTCCAAAGGTTAAATTTTGCCACGGTCAAATTTAAGGCTAAAGCCTAAATTTAACTAATATCCAGTCTTAAAAACGTCAAAATTGCTTTTATCCGCGCGTCAAATTTGGATTTAAGTTTTACTAAAAACAAACGCCCGCCAAAACAAAAACTCCGTGAGATTTTAGGTATTTCTTACCAAATTTTGGTTAAAATCAAGCCCAAAAAGAGAGGTAAAAATGCGTATAAAACTCCCACACACACCCTACATCGCACACAAAATCGCTATTGATTTATTAAAGTCCGGATTCGTAAATTTAACGCGCGGAGTGGAGCCGGTAGCGGCATGCGCGAAAGAAGTTTTAGATGAAGATTTACAAAAAGAAAAAGCGCTTGAAGAGCGCGTAAACGAGGTGCTAGCCCAAAACGAAGACGATATGGAGAGCATGCAAGTCGATAGAAAAAATATGTTTTGGCTCGTAAAAAAGAAACTCGCCAAAGAGTACGGCGTCATCCTTTCTTACGAAGACCGCTTTAGCAACGTCGCTCATCTCGTGCTACAAAACGCTTGGAAAAAGGGGCTCATCGACTACTCGGTCTCCGAAAACCGTATCAAAAACATCATCTACGGCTCGATCGAAGAGTATCTAAAAACGTATGAAATTTTACAAGACGTAGTTATCGATAAGATCGACGGCTACAAGCGCAAGCTAATCCCCGGCACCGAGGAGTACGACATCGTATTTGAGCGGCTCTACGAGGACGAGCTAAGAAAACGAGGCATGCTGTGAGAGCTTATATCTACCTTGAAAACGGCGTTTTTTTGCAGGCGAAGGCCTTTGGCGCGAGCGGTACGGCTAGCGGCGAAATGGTCTTTAACACGAGTCTAACGGGCTATCAGGAGATCATGAGCGATCCTAGCTATGCGGGGCAGTTTATCGTTTTTACCATGCCAGAAATCGGCATAGTAGGCGTAAACGAAGACGATATGGAGAGCGCCAAAATCCACGCTAGCGGCGTTTTGATGAGGGATTTTAACTCTACGCCGTCAAATTTCCGCTCGCAAAAAAGCTTGGAAGAGTTTTTCAAAGAGCAAGGCAAATTTGGCGTTTATGATATCGATACGAGATTTTTAACCAAGATGCTACGCGATAGCGGCGCGCTTCACGCGGTGATCTCGACTGAAATTTCGGACGAAAAAGAGCTAAAAAAGCTGCTAGAAAACTCGCCTAGAATCTCAGAGATAAACTACGTCGCAAAGGTGAGTACGGAGCAAATTTACGCTCACGAAAACGGCGCCTGGGATCATGCGAGCAAATCCTACTCCGCGCTAAAAGCAAACGGCAAAAAGGTCGCCGTCATCGACTACGGCGTAAAGCGAAACATCCTAAACGAGCTTTGCGAAACCGGCCTTGAGACGCAAATTTATCCGCACGACGTGCAGGCAGACGAGCTCATCGCTAAATTTAACAAAGGCGAGATAAACGGCGTGTTTCTCTCAAACGGCCCGGGCGAGCCCAAAGCCCTAAAAAACGAGATCGCGCAGATAAAAAAACTGATCGAGGCGAGGGTGCCGATTTTTGGTATCTGCCTAGGCCATCAGCTGCTTAGCAATGCATTCGGCTTTGAGACGTACAAGCTAAAATTCGGTCAGCACGGCGCAAATCACCCGGTTTTAAATTTGCAAACCAAAGCAGTCGAGATAACGGCGCAAAACCACAACTACAACGTTCCCGAGCAGATCTCACAGGTCGCCGAGATCACGCATAGAAATCTTTTCGACGGTACGATCGAGGGCGTGAAATACAAGGATTATCCGGTATTTTCGGTGCAGCATCACCCCGAAGCTAGCGGCGGGCCGAGCGAGAGCAAATATATCTTTAAACAATTTTTAGAAATTTTATAGTTGCTAGTCGCGGTCAAATTTGAGCAAAATTTAGGGTTAAATTTGCGGGCCGAATTTAGCCCCAGCGCGGCTAAAATTCGCAAATGAAATTTGACGGTCAAATTTGATGAGCGGCGCGGAGTTTGTTTCGATTTTGAGCGTCGCGGCGCTTAGCTCGGTAGGCCACTGCGCGGGTATGTGCGGCGGTTTTGCTATATTGCTCGCGCGGTTTTTGAGCGGCAAAGGTAAAATTTTTAGCGCGGCGATGATAGCGGGATATAACCTAGCTAGAATTTGCGCTTATATGCTACTTGGCTTTATTTTCGGGTCGTTTGGCGGCGTATTTACGCTATCTCTTGCGGCACGAGGCTACTTGTTCTTTGCCGTCGGCGTTTTTATGGCGGTTTTGGGCGTGGCGCTCATTAGACGCGGGACGCTACTTAATTTCATCGAGAAAAACGCATTTTTATCCAAAATTTTAAACGAAAAAATGAAAACCGCGATCGCTAAAAATAGCGTGCCGGGGTTTTTAGCGCTCGGGTTTTTAAACGGGCTGCTGCCGTGCGGAGTGGTTTATTATTTTTTAGCTTTAGCAGTAGCTAGCGGTAGCGGGGCAAAGGGCGCAGCCATCGCCGCGACTTTTGGCGCGGTTAGCTTTTTTATGATGGGTTTTTACGCGCTGGTTTTAAAGGCTTTGAGCGAAAAATTTAAAAAATACGCGCTAAATTTAAGCGGCGCGGCGATAATAATTTACGGAATTTATCTATCTTTTATAGGATTTACGGCGAGTAATGGATAACATCAAAGCAAGATTCAGGCAGTATCAAGAGGCTATCGAGGCTAGCAACATCGTCTCAAAGACCGATACTAACGGCACTATCACATTCGTAAACGACGAGTTTTGCAAGATGTCGGGCTTTACGCGCGAGGAGCTAATCGGTGCAAATCACAACATCGTGCGCCATCCCGAGGTGCCAAAGGACGTTTACGCGCGGCTTTGGGAGACGATTTTAGCCAAAAAAGTGCACAAAGGCACGATAAGAAACCGCACCAAAGACGGCCGCGACGTCTATCTAAACACGACCGTCATCCCGATTTTAAATTTAAGCGGGCAGATCGAGGAGTTTCTTGCGATCAGGCATGACGTGACGGACGTGATAAACCTAAACAACGAGCTTGAAAAGACGAAAAAAGAGCTGTTAAATTTAAACGAAAATCTCGAAAACAGAGTCGCCGAGCAGACGGCCAAGCTCGTAAATTTAAACCAAAATCTAGAAAATTTGGTAAAAGCCGAGATCAAGAAAAACGAGGAAAAAACTAAAATGCTCTTTTTGCAGTCGCGTCTAGCCTCGATGGGCGAGATGATCGCAAATATCGCTCACCAGTGGCGCCAGCCTTTAAACGAGCTTAGTATCACGCTTTTTAAGCTAAAAGAGGGTGTCAAAGCAAACGAGAAATTCGAGGCCGGTTACGAGCACGCAAAGCGCGTGATAAAGGGCATGTCGCAGACGATCGAGGATTTTAGGAACTTTTTTAACGTCGAGCGCGAGAAGGAGGCTTTCTTGCCCTCGGCCGCGATAGAAAACGCGCTAAAGATGGTGCAGGGAACCTACGAAAAAGAGGGCATAGACGTAAATTTGGAGCTAAAAAGCGAGGGGCGAATTTACGGTTTTGAGTCGCAGCTTTGTCAGGCCGTGATCATACTGCTTTCTAACGCCAAAGATGCGCTGGCAAATAAAAAAAGCGATAAAAAAGTAACTCTAAGCTTAGAAACAAAGGATAAATTTGTTATTATAAGAGTAACGGATAATGCAGGCGGCATAAAAGAGGAGATAATGGACAAGATTTTTGAGCCTTATTTTACCACCAAGCACCCAAGCTTAGGCACGGGTATCGGCCTATATATGCTAAAAAGCATAGTTAAAAATCACGGCGGAAGCGCCGGCGCTAAAAACGTAAAATTTGGAGCGGAATTTGAGATAAAGCTGCCGCTAAAGGATGAAAAATGAAAAATTTTAAAGAGCTAACGCTACTGCTGGTTGAAGACGAGGATAGCATAAGGGAGTCTATGCAAGAGGTTTTCGCAGGCGTATTTCAAAAGGTCATTTCGGCCTCAAACGGCGACGAAGGTCTTAAGAAATTTAAAAAATTTAGCCCCGATATCGTGATAGCCGATATCATGATGCCTATCATGGACGGACTTGAGATGTCAAGGCAGATAAAAGAATTCTCAAAAAATACGCCGGTAGTGATCCTAAGCGCGTATAGCGAAAAGGAAAAACTACTAAAAGCTATCGACGTGGGTATCGATAAATACGTCATCAAGCCTATCGACATGGACGAGCTTTTCGCCCTGCTAGAGCAGATCGTAAAAACCAAAATCATAGGCGCCGATATCATCGAGATTTCGGGCGGATATTCGTTTAACCAAACCAAAAAAGTGCTCGTAAAAAACGGCGTCGAGATCGCGCTAACCAAAAAAGAGCTGGCCTTTATCTCGCTTTTGGTTAAACGTATCGGCACGCTTGTTTTAACCGAGGAGATCAGAAACGTGGTGTGGTTTGGCGAAAAGGTAAACGATCCGGCCGTTAGGACGTTTATCAAGCGAATA
>CAUQJU010000015.1:0-12865 GCA_963518005.1 uncultured Campylobacter sp. | reverse complement strand
CCCTACCCCAGCGCTCTTGCTATGAGCTCGATAGGATTCTCGCATTTCACGTCTGAGCCGCCGATATGTAGCGCATTTGAAATTTGCATTTTACAGGCGCTACACTCCGCGCTTACAATCTTTGCGCCCGAGTTTTTTATCATCTCCGATTTTCTTTGTCCAGCCGCGCGGCTTAGGTGATATTTTTCAGACTGCATAGTCACTCCGCCAAAACCGCAACACTCGTTTGGATCGCTCATTTCTGTTATTTCATAGTTTTGAGCGAGAAGTTTGCGAGGCTCTTTAAAGACGCCTTGCATTTTTCTAGCGTGGCAAGGGTCGTGGTAAGTCACAGAGGCTAAGTTTTTGCCTTTTTTAGCCAAAATTTCAGCCAAATTCGTAAATTTTTCAAAATACTCCGTCGCTAAAAATATCTTCTTGCTCACCGCTTTTGCGCGCTCTCGCCACTGCTCGTCATCATGGAAAAAGTGCTCGTAGTCGATCTTTATCATCGCCGAACAGGTCGCCTCGGGCACGATGATGGCGTCTAGTTCGCCCAGCATTTTTTCAAAATACTCGATATTTTGCTTTGCTAGAACCTCGACCGTCGCAAAATCTCCCGTAAAATACGCCGGCGCGCCGCAACAGGCCTGCTTTTTCATCAAATTTAAATTTAACCCAAGCTCGCGCGCGATCTTAACCAAAGCCTCGCCGATGCCCGTATATGCGTAGTTTCCCATACAGCCGATAAAAACTCCAATAGTTTTATCGCCGCCGTTATCGATAAACTCGGCGTGCGAGTTTAAAAAGCTTTTTTTGCTAGCAGTGGGCAAAAGCCGCTCTTTTTTCACCATCGGCAGGCTAAACCTCGGGCTCATAGCGCCTTCGCGGATCTTAAACGCGCAGCTTTGAAATACGTAGCCCAGTCTCGCGCAAACATCCATCACCGCACGGTGACGCAGTAGCCAAAAAAATGCCTTTTTGTACCACGCGATACCAAATTTATCGGCGATGTCGCGACGGACGTTTTCTATCGCCGTATCCACGCGCAAGGAGTTTGGACATACATCGACGCAGTTTGTGCACAAAAAGCAGCTCTCAAAGATGTTTTTTGCGCTTTTATCAAGCTTTAGCTCGCCGCGCTCGTAAGCCCCTACGAGATCCAAGAATCCGCGCGGAGAGGTCGTTTCGTCGGAGTTTATCTTGTGGATCGTGCAGACTTGGATGCATTTGCCGCATTTTACGCATTTATCTGAAATTTCGCTAAATTTAAACATACCCATCCATCAAACCGTTTTTGAAAATCGACGTAAATTTTCAGGTATTTTTTTCAAATACGCGTCAAAGCACATCGCGATATTGCGGATGATTAGCGTACCGGTCTCGTTTACGCTGATTTTTTCGGGCGTTACGGTTACGAATTCGCTCAAATTTTCAAGCTCGGTTAAATCCTCTTTAAAATACTCGAAAAATTTGATGTCAAATTTAGCTTCGACCGCCTTGATATCAAGCGCGAAGTTGCTCATCAGGCTCATTATTACGGCTTTTCTGATTAGATCGTCATCGTTTAGATAAATACCCTTGCAATACGGCAAAACGCCGCTATCCAGGGCCTTTTCGTATTCGTCCATGTCTTTGAAATTTTGCGCGTAGTATCTTTGCCCTTCGCCGATGCTAGTTAGTCCGATGCCGATGAGATCGGCTCCGCCCTTGGTCGTGTAGCCTTGGAAGTTTCTATGCAGCGTGCCGTTAGCAAGCGCGCCGAAAAGCTCGTCGCCCGGCTTTGCAAAGTGATCCATTCCGATCATTTTGTAGCCGTTTTTGATAAAAAACTCAGCCGTGTATTTTAAAATTTCAAGCTTGGTTTTGGGGCTCGGTAGTGTAGCTTCGTCAAATTTACGCATAGATTTTTTTATCCACGGCACGTGCGCGTAGTTAAACACCGCAAGACGGTCCGGAGACAGCGTCAGAGCCTTATCCAGCGTCGCTTTAAAGCTCTCTAGCGTCTGATACGGCAGGCCGTAGATCAGGTCCATATTTATCGAGTTTATGCCCTTGGCGCGCGCCATATCTACGGCGTTTTTGGTGATCTCGTAGGGCTGGATGCGGTGGATCTCTTTTTGCACCCGCTCGTCAAAGTCCTGCACGCCGTAGCTAACGCGGTTAAAGCCGTGCGAAATCAGCACGTCAAGCTGCTCGCGGGTCAAAAATCTCGGGTCGATTTCGCAGCTGATTTCAGCTTCTGGAGAGAAGTTTTTAAATTTAGCCTTTATCATTTTTATGACTTCATCGAGCTGATCCGCGCCGTAAAAGGTCGGGGTGCCTCCGCCAAAGTGCATTTGCAGCACGGGCGCGCTCGTATCGAGGTTCGCCGCTAGTAGATCGAGCTCTTTTTGCAAATACTCCATATAGCGCGTTTTGCGGTCCTCTTTGCTCGTATAGATCACGTTGCAACCGCAAAAATAACAGGCGCTGCGGCAAAACGGCAGGTGCAAATAAAGCGAAAGCGGGCGCGAGGCGTCGCGGTTTTTTAGCTCGGCTATATAGTCCTCGTAGCTAAATTTATCACTAAACTCGGGCGCGGTCGGATAGCTCGTGTATCGCGGTCCCGGGCGCGAATACTTCACGTAAGCGTCAAAATCTATCATAGCGTTTTATTCCTCGCGTTTTTCATTATATTTTGCATATCGACGAACAAATTCGGATGCTGCTTTTTGATATCCCTTACCAGTTTTTCCAAATTTACGTCGATGCTTTTTTTCTTTTTGCTTTTTGCGGCGATCTTGCGTATCTCGTCCATCGCCACGACCCAAACGTCGGCTAAATCTATCGGCACGTTCTGCCAAATCGTTTTTTCAAGCCTTAGCTCGAAATTTTCCTTTTGGACGTTGCGGTAGGCTTCGATGAGCTGCGAGAGCGATTTTAACGAAACCATCGTGTGTAAATTTTGATTTTCGTCAATGCCGAACCACGGCTCCACCCCGTCCCACGAGCCGCTTTTTAGGCTGAGGCTCATTTGACTCGGATCGCTTGTCGGCACGATCTCAAATATCGTTTTCTCGCCCTCTTTTATCCCAAGCTCGCCCGAAATTTCGTCGATTTTTTCGTATGTTTTTTGTAGATTTTTTTCTTTCATTTACTTCCTTAACTCACCCGTTTCGCTGCCTATCAAGCCAAACCATCACGCCTTTTTGCGCGTGCAGGCGATTTTCGGCTTCGGCGAAAATCTCATCCGCATGCGCCTCAAACACCGCCTCGCTCACCTCGTATCCGCGGTAGGCGGGCAAGCAGTGCAAAAATATCGCGCCGGGCGCAGCTAATTTCATCAAATTTTCATCCACGCAAAATCCGGCAAAGTCTTTTAGACGCTTTTCTTTTTCCGCCTCTTGCCCCATCGAGACCCAGGTGTCGGTAGTGACGACGTCTGCGCCCGAGACGGCTTCTTTTGGGTCATGAGTTAGATAAATTTTAGCTCCCGAAATTTGAGCGTTTTTCATAGCTAAATTTACGACGTCGGCGTCCGGCTCGTAGCCCGCGGGCGTAGCGATCCTTAGCTCAAAGCCGAGCTTGCTAGCTAGCATCAGCCACGAGTGGGCCATATTGTTGCCGTCGCCCACGAACGCCGCCTTTATCTCGTCTATTTTTAGTCCGCATTCGACCGCCGTCATGATATCGGCCATCAGCTGCACTGGGTGAAATTTGTCGCTAAGGCCGTTTATCACGGGCACGCGGCTAAATTTGGCAAATTCCTCGAGCGTCTCGTGGCGATTTACGCGAGCCATGATGAGATCGCACATTCGCGAGATCACGCGCGCGGTGTCTTTTATCGGTTCGCCGCGCCCGATCTGAATATCGCTCGAGCTAAGAAATAGCGCGTGTCCGCCAAGCTCATTCATCCCTACGTCAAAGCTCACGCGCGTTCTAGTCGAGCTTTTTTCAAATATCATCGCCAGTTTTTGATCTTTTAGATACGGTTTGAAATCTCGCGCCTTCGCCTCTTTTTTTATCTCGCGCGCCAAATTTATCATTTCTAAAATTTCGTCTTTGCCGAAGTCGTTTAACGTTAAAAAGTGCCGCATTTTACCCCCTTAAATTCACAAATTTTCCCACAAATTTTTAAGGCGAAGTATCGCGAGATAGATTTGCTTGTTTTGAAGTAAATTTCGTCCCAAGATAAGGCATGTAGCCTATCGCAGGGCGAAATTTACGAAATCAAGCAAAGATACTCGCGAGACAAGCCGCTAGCCCCTTAAAATTTGAGCCGCTTCTTTAGCATGATAGCTGATTATCAAATCTGCGCCTGCCCTCTTAAATCCAACCAGCGTCTCCATCATCACGCGCTCGTAGTCTATGACGCCCGCTTTTGCCGCGGCTTTTAGCAGGGCGTATTCGCCGCTCACGTTATACGCGCAGATCGGCAGTCTCGTCGCTTCGCGCAGATCGCGGATGATATCTAGATACGCAAGGGCGGGCTTTACCATCAAGATATCGGCGCCTTGCGCCTCGTCCTCCAGGCTCTCGCTCACGGCTTCTAAGCGGTTTGCGCTATCCATCTGATAGCTTTTTCTATCGCCGAAGCTCGGCGCGCTCTCGGCTACGTCGCGAAACGGTCCGTAGTACGCCGAAGCAAATTTGGTCGAATACGCCATAATCGGCAAATTTTCGTATCCGCTCACATCCAGCGCCTCGCGCAAGGTAGCGATGATGCCGTCCATCATGCCGCTTGGAGCGATCATATCGGCGCCGTTTCTAGCGTGGATCAGCGCTTGTTTAGCGGAAATTTCCAACGTCGCGTCGTTATCGACGGTCTGATGGACGTGATCTAGGATACCACAGTGACCATGATCGGTGTACTCGCAAAAGCAAAGATCGGTTATCACGACTAGATCCGTAAATTTATCCTTTATCGCTCGAAGCGCGGTCGCTATGATGCCGTCATCGCTCAGAGCGTTGCTGCCTACGCTATCTTTTAGGCTCGGTATTCCAAATAAAATAACCGCTTTTATGCCTAAATTTCGCACGATTTCGCACTCTTTTAAAATTTCGTCCAAACTCATCTGAAAGACGCCCGGCATCGAGCTTATCTCTTTTTTTACACCTTTGCCCTCGACGATAAAAAGCGGATAGATAAAATCGCTCGCGCAAACGCTAGTTTCGCGCACCATCTCTCTGATCGCTGGATTTATCCTGAGCCTTCTAAAACGTTTAAACATAATTTTCCTTTTACTTCGCTACAATTTACGCTTAGTGTAACATAATAGGAGTTAAAATTTTATGAATATCGAGCTTTCAAACACGGCAAATTTACCCTCTCGTTTCGGGATATTCGAGATAAAGGCATTTATGGTGGGCGAGTAGGACCTTTTAGCTATATACACAACACCTTTCGGGGAGGTCGTAAACGTCCGCATCCACTCCGAGTGCCTAACGGGCGATGCGATCGGTAGCCTAAAATGCGACTGCCGCGACCAGCTGGAAGCCAGCCTAAAGTACATCGAAGAGCACGGCGGCATGGTGATCTATCTACGCCAAGAGGGGCGAAATATCGGCCTACTAAACAAAGTAAACGCCTATCACCTGCAAGACGAGGGCCTTGACACCATCGAGGCAAACCACCAGCTAGGCTTTAAGGCCGACGAGCGCACGTATGAGATCGTGGATTTTATCTTGAAGCACTTCGGCATCGAAAAGATAAATTTGCTAACCAATAACCCCAAAAAACTGTCGGGGCTAAAATGCGTGCAGATCGTCTCTCGCGTACCGATCGTCATACACGCGAACAAATTTAACGAAAACTACCTGCGCGTGAAAAAAGAGCAGATGGGGCATATGCTAGATGAAAATTGACCTGCCGAGGGATTTTGACGCGCAAACGGCGAAATTTAGCGAGATTTTGGCTAAATTTAACCGTATACACAGCCTAACTAGCTACAAAAACTTAAACGAGCAGATCGCTGACAGCATAGCTCCGCTTGAAATTTTCCCGCAAATTGCGGATGCTAAAACGGCGATTGACGTCGGCAGCGGAGCGGGCTTTCCCGCGATATTTCTCGCGATGATTTTAAGGGAGTGCGAGTGGCATCTCTTTGAGCCCAGCCCGAAAAAATCGTCGTTTCTAAGCTACGTCAAGGCCGAGCTAAATTTAACCAACGTCCGCGTAAAATCTTGCAAGATCGAGGACGGCGAGCCATTTACGGCGCAGCTAATCACTAGCCGCGCGCTGATGAAAACGAAAGATCTTTTACAAATTTGCGACGGCTTTTTTGACGCGCAAACTCAAATTTTACTTTACAAAGGAAGCAGCGCGCAAAGCGAGCTAGACGGGCTCAATGCTCAAATTTACGGGCGCGGCAACCGAAATTACGTACTTATAAAGGGCGGCGATGTTATTTAAAATTTTGGCTTTTTTAGCGGTTTTAATCGCGATTTATTTGATATTTTTTAAAACCCGCATCAAAAGAGGCGTAAAAGGCGGCGCAAAAAAAGAGGACAAAGAGGCCGAAAATTTCGTCGAATGCAAAAAGTGCGGCACCTTTATAGAGGCTAAAGATGCCGTAATAAGCGGCGGCGGGTATATCTGCGAGGACTGCATAAAGGATAGAAAATGAAACTAATCGGCCACGAACTAGTGCCATATGAACCGCTGTTTTGGCGCGAAAATGCCCGGCAGATCGAAGCGGGTAAGCAAAATTTATTTAAATTTGACGCAACCGCGATAAAGCGTGCGCAGGAGCTCGGCGCCCAGTTTAGCGTCGAAGCTGAAAATCTAAACGAGATCATCGTCGCAAACGCAGCCGGAGCGAAATTTATCATCGTGCCCCGCGAGCTTGCCGGCAAAGCTGCAAAGCTGGCGCAGGATTATCTATTTGACGCTCAAATTTGCGTCGTTATCGGCGGCGAAAACGAGCTGGCCGCGCTTAGCGAGACGGGAGCGGACGTCGCGATATTTAAAAACGCCGTAATAGGCAAAAACAAACGATGATAAAATTCCCGCCGCTATATCTAAAATTTTTAGAAAGTATCGATGGCGAGGAGTGCGTGGACGTTTTTAACGAATCTGGAGCGGGTGCGTATCTATACGAGCGGCGGCTCTAGCCGAGCGAAACGAAACCTACGAAGTAGCGCTTTACGAGCCAAATTTTTATATGATAGGCCAAGACGGCGACCTTGGATTTTTCATAAAATTAAACTCGGACGATGCTATTTATTTTAACGATCTAGGCGCGCTAGGCTCGGCTCCGATGCGCCTAGCGGAGCGAGATATTTTTGCCTTTATCGAAAAGATAAAAGAGAGCGGCGAGATATTTTCATAAAATTTATACGAGCAAAGGAAACAAATGGAACTTTTTAAAACCGCATTTTTGATGACGGTGCTAATGCTGCTTTTTATTGCCGTGGGCGGCGCGATAGGCGGCACTAGCGGTATGATGGTCGCATTTTTAGTTGCGCTTGGGATGAACTTCTTTTCATACTTTTTCTCGGACACACTCGTGTTAAAGCATTATAAAGCCGTGCCCGTGGACGAGGCGCACGCGACGGGACTTTATCAGATCGTGCGCGAGCTTTGCGCGAAAGCAAATTTGCCGATGCCAAAGATCTACATCATCCCAGAAGCCGTTCCAAACGCCTTTGCCACGGGTCGTAACCCCAGCCACGCCGCGGTAGCCGTGACTGAAGGACTGCTAAATATACTCAACAAAGATGAGATCGAGGGCGTGCTAGCTCACGAGCTAAGCCACGTGCGCCACTACGACATCCTAACGGGCTCTATCGCGGCGGTTTTTGCGGGTGCAATAGCGATACTGGCAAATTTCGCGCAGTTTGGCGCGGCGAATCGTCAAGGCAAGCAAAATCCTCTGATGCTAATCGCTCTAGCCGTCATCATGCCGCTGGCCGCCACGATCATACGCATGGCGATCTCGCGGGCGCGGGAGTTTGAGGCCGACAGGGGCGCAGCGATGATAACGGGCAAGCCCCAGCACCTAGCAGGCGCGCTGCGAAAGCTCGAGAACTACGCGCTCGGACGCGTGATGGCAAACGCCGACGAACAAAGCGCGCATATGTTTATCGTTAATCCATTTAGCGGCGTAAAAAGCGCGCTGGGCTCGCTGTTTCGCACGCACCCGAGCACTCAAGACCGCATCGCCGCGCTAGAAAATTTACGCTCGCAACTAGATGGTGAAAACGGCGTGAAAGAGTATTTTAGAAAGTAAATTTGACGGGCGAATTTAAGCGCAGGTCTTGCCGTCAAATTTGAGCGAAACGGCTTGGCTTCGGGCGTTAAATTTGACGCCAAATTTAACCCTGCCGCATCAAATTTGACCGCACGCGTCAAAGCAAATTTATCAAAAAGGCAAAATATGAAAATAGCCGTAAACGGCGCGAGCGGATTTATCGGCGGCGAGCTTTGCAGATTTTTTAG
Organism: uncultured Campylobacter sp.; assembly: GCA_963518005.1. Classification (GTDB taxonomy): domain Bacteria; phylum Campylobacterota; class Campylobacteria; order Campylobacterales; family Campylobacteraceae; genus Campylobacter_A. The sequence goes on along the minus strand of CAUQJU010000015.1, from coordinate 4,464 downwards.
AGCCCAGGGGCACGAGGTCGTATCTATCCCGCGAGCTGTCTACGCCGACAAAGACGCGCTCAAAAACCTCATCGGCGGCTGCGATGCGGTTATAAATTTAGCCGGCGCTTCTATCGCCGCAAGGTGGAGCGAGGCCTATAAAAAGCACCTTCGCGCAAGCAGGATAGAGACGACGCGCACGCTGGTCTGCGCGATAAACGAGCTAGAAAATCCGCCCTTTTTCATCAGCGCTTCGGCTGTGGGCATCTACGAAAACGGCCTTGGTCACGACGAGAGCTCGGTCAAATTTGACCGCGGATTTTTAGGCGAGCTAGCATGCGAGTGGGAGAACGAGGCCGCCAAAGCGCGGACGCAAACGGCGATATTTCGCCTAGGCGTGGTGCTCGGCCTTGGCGGTGCGCTAGCTAAGATGCTGCCGGCATTCAGGCTCGGTCTTGGCGGCAAGATCGGTAGCGGCGAGCAGGCATTTTGCTGGATTCACATCGCTGATTTGCTAGAGGCTTTTAAATTTACCTTGCAAAACCGCCAAAGCGGCGTTTTTAATCTCGTTTCGCCGACTCCTAGCACCAACGGGGAATTTACTAAAATTTTAGGCGAGGTTTTGGGACGACCGACGTTTTTTAAAGCACCTAAATTTGCGTTAAATTTGATGTTTGGCGAAGGGTCCGTCGTGCTGCTTGAAGGTGCGAAAGTCTATCCCAAAGCCTTGATAAAAAGCGGATTTAGCTTTAAATTTAGCGATCTAAAAACGGCGCTTCGGGATATTTTGAAGTAAATTTAAATAATTTTTGCCTGCTTAGCCGAATGCTCCGCTTCTGTCTTTGCAAAATGCGGCTCGCGCCAACCCAGTGTAAATTTGATCTAGCTACGAAAATTTAGCCGCATAGAGTCCCGTCCGATTTTATCGCAAATCCAAATTAAAAACGCCGCCATAGAGGCATAAAAGCAAATACGGTAGCGCCTAAAACATAAAATGCTTTACCCGCTGATATGGCAGGCTATAAATCGGTAAGTAAAATTTAACTAACCCGACGCTTAGGCAAAATTAGCACGATCCGCCAAAAAAAGCGATAAATTCAAACAATGCCTTAAATTTACAAAACCGCGGGCTGGTATAGGCAAGATTCGGCGTAAATTTGAATCAGACGGCAATTTTACGCTTTTGAAGATAGCAGACTAAGCTCATAAATTTGGAAAGCTAGCTTTTGTCACTAGTTCTGCACGCAGGGTTTGCTACCTGCGCGCTCAAGCGGACTTGCGAGAAGTTTCTAATCAAACCGCCTCGAGATGCTAGGCGAGAGCTTAGTCAAAACATCATAACTGATCGTGCGAAAAAAATTAGCCCAAACGCTAGCATCGTCAAATACGCAAATTTTATCGCCCGCGTCTTCGCAGCAAAAGCTATCCATCGACATTTTGCCCAGCAACCGCCGTCCGCCCGCCGTCCGCAGCTCGCCCTCGCCCGCATAACGTAGCAGTCCGTCGCCGTAGCCTAGGTCATAAACGGCGATTTGCATATCCTCGCTCGCGCAAAATTTAGCGCCATAGCCCGCGCATTGTCCTTTTTTTAGCACTCTTCCGCTAACCTTATGCGCCCAGAGCGACGCCACGCGCTTTAGCTCCAAGCTTTCGTCAAACTGCGCGTAGCCGTAGGCTGCGATACCCACGCGCACAAACTCGTCCGCTAGCTCGCCAAAGCGCTCGGTCGCAGCGGAGTTATGCGAGTGAAAGACTAAACCCTCGCCGCAAATTTCGCGCACCGCAGCTTTTGCCGCGGCGAAATTTTGCCTCTGTACGAAATAATCGCTACTAAGCTCTTCAGCACTTCTAAAGTGCGTAAATGCGCCGCAAATTTGCAGTCCGTGTGCCAAGGCCGCCTCGCATGCCGCGCGCACTTCGCCCACCGAGACGCCGTTTCGGTGCATGAGCGTATCGACGGCGATATGCACGCGCACGCCTTTTTTAAATTTAGCAATCAGCGAAATGTCGTTTATGGCGTAGATAAATCGCTCGCTCTCACCGCCCGTAGGGATGTGCGAAAGGATAAGAATATGCTCGAAAAAGGGTTCTAGCTCGCGCGCCTCGACTTCGTTTTTGACCGCGCAAAATTTGATGCCATAGCTCGCCGCCTCGCGCCCCACAAGCCCCGCTCCGTGACCGTAGGCATTGTCTTTTAGCACCAAAATCACACGATCTTTGCCGCCGGCTTTGGCGCAAATTTTAGTTAGATTATGGATGTAGGCGGATCTGTTTAAAACGAGTTCAGACATTGAAATTTACGCCAAACGCCTCATAAACGTTAGGAAGCAGCTTCCTAATACTATAATCGTAAGAGTAAAATTTAGCGTAAAGAGCCTTTAGATCAGCCTCCTTAACCGCAGAAAAGTCAAACACGTCAGTACCCGCAACCTTCGGCACTTGGCGGTCTAGCTCGGCGAAAAACTCGCTCCTAGCCTTTAAAATTTCCTCGATTTGATTTTTTACTATTTCTTTTTTTTCTTGCATTTACTTCTCCGTTAAGATTTTAATTTTATCTTTATCTAGCCGTACGTAGAGCTCTTTTTTTCCTTTAAATTCGTGACTAGGCGCAGCGTAATCCTCGTCAAAAACCACTCTAAAAAGATTTTGCCCTTTAGTGTTCGGGTACGGCGTCACGCTAAAATTTGAAGCTTTTATGCTCTTTTTTTCGTTTAGCGCGAAAATTCTCTTTTTATTTTCGGCAAATTTAGCCCTCGTTAGCGCGTTTTTGCCCTCTATCTTTACAAATTCGTCCGCATAAAAGCCGAGGTAAATTTTAGTCTCGTTATCTCGCCACGCCTGCAGCCACTCGTGCAGATGCGCCAGCACGCGCGCTACGTCGTCTTTGCTGGCGTCTACCTTCTGACTTTCGCTGATTATCACGACGCCATTGTTGCCGATTAGTCGGCCGAATTTCACCAGCGCATCGTTGTTAAACGCCACGCAGCCGCGCGTTTTTACTTCATCCTCACGCTTGCCTTTCATAGGCAGACCGTGTATCCAGATACCTCCGCCTGTTTTTTGTGCGGCTTTGTCGTGAGCGTTCGGATACGATAGCGACATAGCAAGCGGTCCGTAAAAGGAATCGGGCGGCGTAAATTTATCCGTGACGTCGTAAACCCCGACCGGAGTTTTTAGGTCGCCTTCTTTAAATTTATCCCCGCTTTTGCCCGTTATCACGCTTTGCGAGAAAATTTGCTCCAGCGCGCCGCCCGCATACTCGAAGCTTTGCAGGGTTTTTTGCGCTTTATTTACGACGATGATTTTAGTCTTAGCCTCGTAGTAGCCATATCTGACGTCGGCTGCGCCTAGCTTTTTTAGCCAGTATTTAGCGTCCCTCGAATTTTCGTCCGCTAGAGTCTTGGCGGCTAAAATTTGAGAAAAAAAGATAGAAAAAATAAGTAAGCCGAGTAGTTTTTTCAAAATTTTCCTAACGTTGCGTAATTTCGTAATAAAGGTCGCAATTATATTACATTTTCTCTTAATTTTTAAAAAAACGCTCGTTTTTGTGTTACAATATCCGCTATCAAAATCTAATTAAGAAGGATGCAAAAATGAAAAGCAAATTTTTAGCTTTATCTCTAGTAGTCGCCTCTTTGGGCTTTGCAAACGCCGCAGATATCGAGATCTCAGATATCTACGCTAAAGCTACGCCTCCCGGCGCTAAAAATACGGCCCTGTTTTTTAACGTAAAAAACAACACCGATAAACCGGTAAAACTAATCGGCGCTAGCTCTCCCGCAGCCGCTACGGGCGAGATACACACGCATAAAGACGTAGACGGCATGAAAAAAATGGTGCAAATAGAAAACATCGAAGTGCCTGCGATGGGAGAGGCGAATTTAAAACCGGGCGGTCTGCACGTGATGCTGATGAACGTAAAAGCCCCGATCAAAGAGGGCGACAAACTAGACGCTACGCTAGAGTTTGACAACGGACAAAAACTCGAAGTAAAAGACATCGTCGCAAAAGCGGTCGCTAAAAAAGACGGCGAACACGGACACGATCACGGCGAGCACGATCACGGCGGACATCATAAGCATTAATGAAAAAATTTCTCATCGTTTTGGTTGCACTAGTCGGGGTTTTTGCGACCTCGGCGTATCTGTTTTTTAAACCGCAAGCGCAAGAGGACTTTTTAAGCGCAGAGGACGTGGGGGCAAATTTAACCCCGCTTCCTTGCGATATGAACGCCGAGCACTCCTGCGGCGTAGAGTTTCGCGGTAAGACGGTTAAATTTAGCCTCTCGCCAAAGCCAGTTTACACGATGCAGCCGACAATCGTGCGCATCGAGGGGCTAGAAGGGTTTAAAGACCCAAGCCTTGAGATCCACGGCGTAAACATGGATATGGGCGTCATCAAGGCCGAAGTCGAAAAGCGCGATAACGCCTACGTCTCAAACGTCGTGCTAAGCGCGTGCCTGATAAACATCATGAGATACCGTTT
>CAUQJU010000014.1:0-13309 GCA_963518005.1 uncultured Campylobacter sp. | reverse complement strand
TATCGATATGATAGATCGGGTAGCTAACGCGCGTGTTTTCGGTCTTGCTGCCGTCTTTGTAGTCCACGACGCCAGCCTCATCCGCTACCACGTTTTCAAGCAGCGCGTCGCGTTTGATCGCGGCGTAAATTTCAGGCTCGCTGCTCGGGTCTAAATTTATGCACTTCGCGTAGCAGCCGCCCTCGAAGTTAAATATCCCCTCGTCGTCCCAGCCGTGTTCGTCGTCGCCGATTAGCTTGCGGTTTGGATCTGTAGAGAGCGTCGTTTTGCCCGTGCCGCTTAGACCGAAAAACAGCGCCGTGTCGCCCTCTTTGCCAACGTTTGCCGAGCAGTGCATGCTTAGCTTGCCCTCGAGCGGCAGCCAGTAGTTCATCATCGAAAAAATTCCCTTTTTCATCTCGCCGCCGTACCACGTACCGCCGATAACCGCGACATTTTCCTCGACGTTAAAGATAACGAAAACGTCGGAGTTTAGCCCCTGCTCTTTGCACTCTTCGTTTTTGCATTTGCACGCGTTATAGACGACGAAATCAGGACTAAATTTAGCCAGCTCGGCTTCGCTTGGGCGGATGAACATATTTTTAACAAAATGCGCCTGCCACGCGACTTCGGTTACGAAACGGACCGATTTTTTGCTCTTTTCGCTCGCGCCGCAGTAAGCGTCTTGGATAAAGATTTCCTTGCCGCTTAGTTGGGCTTTTGCCTTAGCTAAAAGCTTGTCGAAAAGCTCTTTTGAGATAGGCTGATTTACCTTGCCCCAAGCGATGTATTTTTGGCTCGGGTCTTGTTTTACGAAGTACTTATCCTTTGGGCTGCGACCCGTAAAGATGCCCGTGTCCACCATAAAGGTGCCGTTGCTTGATACGCGTCCCTCGCCTCTTGCCTTTTCAAGCTCAAAAAGCTCGTCGTAGCTTAGGTTGTGGTTGATTTTTTTGATGTCTTTAAGACCCAATTTTTCTATTTCGTTTACCATTTTTCTTCCTTTTTTGGATTAAATTTTCGCTAAAATTTGACCGTTTGCTACGGTTTGTCCCTGCTGTACCTCGATAGAGGTCACGAGCCCGTCTTTTGGAGCGTTTACGTCTATTTCCATCTTCATGGCCTCCAGCACGAACATCCTTTGTCCCTTTTTCACGCTATCGCCCACTGCGACTAGGATTTTAAACACGTTTCCGGGAAGCGTGCTTTTCACCGGCTCGCCGCTACCGCCCGTAGTTTTAGCCGGCGAGAGCTCCGGAGGCGGCATGTGCGCTACGCTTGCGGGTTTTACGCTTTTTATCTCGGCTTTGCCGTCTGCGTCCGCGACCTCGACGTCAAATTTCTTGCCGTTTACGGTGACGCTATATTTTTCGTTTATCGGAGTTTTTGCGCGAGGGGTCGGCTCGCTCGTTTCGCCTGCGTTTGCGGATTTTTTTCGGATATTTACTTTACCTTCGCCTTTTAAAAACGCGATACCTTTTTCCTTGCATGCCGCAGCGATAAAGATATTTTCCTCGCTAGGCTCGATGCCCTCTTTTTTAAGCAGCTCGCGCGTAAATTTAAGCGACTTGCTCTCGTCTTTATCCGCGATATCCATGGCGTGTTCTTTGGTCGGTTTTAAGCTTAACTGCTCGCTAGCTAGCTTAACCACGCTCTTATCTGGCTCTACGGGCGTTTTGCCAAAGTAGCCTAGCACCATTTTACCGTAGCCTTCGGCGATCTTTTTCCATGGGCCAAACATTACGTTATTAAACGCCTGCTGGAAATAAAACTGACTAACCGGCGTCACGCTCGTGCCGTAGCCGCCCTTTTGCACGACTTCGCGAATAGCAAGGATGACCTCGGGGCATTTATCTAAGATATTATTATCGCGCATCATTTGGGTATTTGCCGTTAGCACGCCGCCTGGCATCGGGCTAAACGGGATGAGCGGGCTAACCTGTACGGCTTCCGGCGGCAGGAAATAATCTTTCAAGCACTCATTTAGCACGCTTTCGTATTTTAAAATTTTCTCCACGTCAAGTCCGCCCAGATCGTAGTTTTTGCACTTAACGGCATGCAGCATCGTTAGGATATCAGGCTGGCTGGTGCCGCCGCTAACCGGGCTTGCGGCTAAATCTATGCCGTCTGCGCCGGCTTCTAGAGCAGCCATATAGCAAGCAACGCTAACGCCTGCGGTTTCGTGAGTGTGGAGTCTGATGTGGGTATTTTGCGGGAGGAGTTTGCGAGCCATTTTGATGGTCTCATATACTTTTTGCGGACTAGAGGTGCCGCTGGCGTCCTTGAAACAAACGCTGTGATACGGGATACCCGCGTCTAAAATTTCGCGCAAAATCCGCTCGTAAAACGCCACGTCGTGCGCGCCCGAACAGCCTGCCGGCAGATCCATCATCGTGACGACCACTTCGTGCTTTAGTCCGTGATGAGCGATACGCTCGCCGGAGTATTTTAAATTTTCCACGTCGTTTAGCGCGTCGAAGTTTCGTATCGTGGTCGTGCCGTGCTTTTTAAAGAGCTTCGCGTGCAGATCGACTAGCTCGCGGCTGCCCGTATCTAGCGTTACGGTATTTACGCCGCGGCTTAGGGTTTGCAGGTTTGCCTCGGGCCCGACCGTTTCGCGAAATTTATCCATCATCGCAAACGCGTCTTCGTTTAGGTAAAAATAAAGGCTCTGAAACCGCGCCCCGCCACCGAACTCAAAGTGCGTTATACCGGCCTCTTTAGCCGCGCTAACCGCGGGCAAAAAATCAGCCATCGCCACGCGCGCGCCGAAAACCGACTGAAAGCCGTCTCTAAAGGTAGTATCCATAACGTCTATAAATTTTTTCGCCATTTTGCCGCCTTGTCAAATTTCAAAATCGTGCTAATTTTACCTAGTTTTAGATTAAGTGGATATAATAAAATCAAAGCATTATCGCAAAAATGTTTAGCAAGGGGAGCAAATGCAAGAGCGCACGCTAGAAGAGCTTTATAAAAAGCTAAAAGAATTTGATAGATTGGCAGGTAAAGAAGAGTTTTTGTTTGACGAGATAAGAGACGCCGTAGAGGCGCAGGATTTGGCGTTTGCCGCGCAAATTTGCGACTTTGTTTTAAACGACGAATTTGAAAAATTCGGCGCGTTTTTAAGAACCAGAGCGCTAATGTGGCTCACGGACTATATCGTGCAAAATTTAAAAGAAAACGAGAGCGAGTATCCGAATTTTGGCGACTTTGTAGACTGCCTGTGGAAATTTAAATGGATCGTCTCGGGCGTCGCTCAAAGCTCCGTGATAGAAAAGGAGCTCATAGACGAGGCAAACGAGGCGATGGCATTTTACTACGAGCGCTTGGAGCTCTCGCTGGCTGCCTACTACAAGGCCTTGATGAATCAAAACATCGACATGGGCGATGCTAGAGAGGCGAAGACGAACTACGAGCTATGGAAAAAGCTCGCCAAAGACGATATGGCCGACTGCGAGGCGTGCGAGGCATCGGGTGAGATCGCGTATTTAAATTTTGCCGGCGAGCACGCAGCGGCGCTGGAGCTTGCCGCGCCGATACTCTCAGGCGAGCTAACCTGCGGCGAAGTGCCTCACACGACCTACGCACCGATACTTTTTAGCATGATTAAAACAGGCAAGATAGAGGAGGCAAAAGCCCTTTTACCAAAGGCCGCGGCTACGATCGAGTCAAATCCTCGCGTTATAAACGAGATCGCGCCGCTCATCGAGATCGCCGTTAGGCTGGATGAGCGCGAGACGGCGCTAAATTTAGCCCGCAAACACTCCGCGGAGATCCTTGAGGGCAACGACGATCTAAACGACCTACGATTTTTCATCGCTGTTAGCTCGTTCGGCGACGAGAACGACTACAAGATAGCTCTAGAGATAGCGGGCAAATTTGACGCTAGAAACGGCAATACCTACTACTCGGACTACCTGAACGAATTTTACGCCGAGTTTGGTTTTTAGCTGTTGCGGGTTAAATTTGGCGGGTAAATTTGGAGTTAAATTTATAAAATTTGACGCGCTGAGATCCGCATCTCGACGATAGTAAATTTAGCTTGTTAATTTTAGGTTTTTTGCTTCATGTAAAAGAGATGGGAGGGTGGATGGCGCTCTGTTAACAACTCTCAAAGAGAGTGTAAGCGCAAAGTGAGGCAAAACCGAAGCAAAAGAGCTCCTTAGCGATTTATCTATTTTCTTTTCTTTGGGAGAGGAAGGGGTTTCTACTTACGGTCTGCTTGCAGCTACGAGCGAAGCGAAGTAGAGCGTCGCCCCTTCCTCCCCCATGCCCTCTCCAACCCCACTGCACGTGAGATGTGGCGACATAGCTTTGCTGACGCAAAGCGTCGCGAGCTTAGTAAATTTTGATGGAGTTAAATTTATAAATTTGACTTCAAATTTTAACGTAAAGCGATAAGGCGAAGTATCTTGCGATGAATTTAAATGTTGCGAAGAAATTTTCGACCGAAGATAGAACACGTAGTTCATCGAGGAAGAAAATTTCTAGCTCATTTAAAGGCGCGCAAGAGACGAGCCCTTACAAAGCAAATTTAAGCTAGACTTTGTGCCGTTATTTCCCGGGCCTAGTCAGCTCATAGGCGAAATTTATCTCCTTGCTCTCGTTTGACTTAAGCGCGAATTTCCACGTCACCCTGCCCTCTTTATCCAGTTCGCTCTCTTTGGGGTCGTTTTTCATGCTTACGCTTACGCTCTCATGCGCGCTAACTGGCGCTCGCTCCTGTAAAACCACGTCCCACGCGAGTTTAGAGCCGTTTTTTACGGTAAATTTATAGCCCTGCGAGATTTTATTTTTCGAGCCGAAAAACGACTCTTTCGTAAATTCGCCGTTATTTTCCTTTTTTACGACCACAAGCTCGTTTTTGCCGAAAAACTCCTCGGCCTCCTCGCCCGCAGCGTAGCCTACGTATCTTTTGCCGATATTTACGTCGCCGATTTTAAACTCCGCGTCCGAGCTCTCTACGCTTCGTTCAGGCTTAAATTTAGCTCTAACGTATGCGTTTGCGCTGCCGTATCCGTCGATAACTAGGTCAAATTTCGCGTCAAGGCTTTGCTTGTCGTAGCTAAAGCTCTTTTCCTCGCCCGCTTTTAGACTTACGTTATCGATGCGCCAAGTATTTGCAAGCTCGTTTTGGACGTTGCTAGCCTCCGTCTCTTTAGCGTAATTACGAGATACTTTCATCGGAGCGACAGCGGCACTATCGTAGGCCTCCATCGCTGCCGGAGCTGCTGCTAGCAGGGGCTCTGCCTTGCCCTCGTACCACGGATAAAAAGGCTCAGGCGTCAAATTTGACGAGTAGTAAAACGGATAAAGCGCGATCGTAAGGTTTGATAAATCCGTATCGAGAGGATTTTTTAGGGTCAAATTTTGCGAGATTTCGACCCTGCCTTTTTCGACCCGAGCGGAAATTTTATTTTTTAAATTTACGCTAACGCCCACCGGATAGGAGATTTTGACCTGTTTTGGATCGCATTCGAATTTAAGGTCAAGTTTTTGAAAATTTACGACCTCTCTTTCTAGTTCTTGCATTTTTAGATTCGCGTCGTTAAGCAGCTTTTTAGCCTGCGAAGCCTCGGCTAGCGCTTTTAGCGTTATATCGTAAAATTTATCCGCATCGGCGCTCAAATTCTCGACGCTTTGCTCTTTGAAAGCCGAGAAATTATTTAAAAATTTGTTTTTCGCGTTTAGCGCGCCTACTTTATTTCCCAGCTCCTCAAACTCGTTTTGAGCTTTTTTAAATTTATCGTATCTTTCGTCTTCTAACGGTTTTGGTTCGTTTAAATTTAGACTGATTAGATCGCAAGACGCGCTCACGTCGATATCCTCAAGCGCTACGAACTCGGGCAAATTTAGGCTAAATTCGCTTTTTTGATCGGCGAAGCTTTGATGGATGAAGGACTTGTTTTTGTAGATCTCCAGTAGATTACTCTGCGCGCTAGCCAGCGCGGCAAGCGTCGAGATTAGGGCTATTTTTTTCATTTTTTTCCTTTGGATAAATTTGAAAGATTATAGCCCAAAACGTTAAATTTAAATCTAGCTCAACAAAATAACGGCAAAAATCGCTAAGACCAAAATTTGCAGTCCGATAAAAGGCACGACGCCTTTGTAGATATCAGAAGTCTTAATCTCCGCGGGCGCCACGCCTTTTAGATAAAAGAGGCTAAAACCAAACGGAGGCGTGAGAAACGACGTCTGTAAATTCATCGCGATAACGATAGCAAAATATAGCGGATTTATGCCTAAATTTAACGCAATCGGCGCTAAAATCGGCAGCACGATATACGAAATCTCCACAAAGTCTATAAAAAATCCCAGCGCAAAAATCGTAATCATAGATAAGACGATAAAGCCCCATTTTTCGCCCGGTAAATTTGACATCACCTCCTCAACTATCTCGTCGCCTCCGGTGTAGCTAAACACCATCGAAAACGCTGTTGCGCCGATAAGGATAGTAAAGACGACGGCCGTGGTTTTTACGCTCTCTTCGAGCACTTCTTTAAGCATTTTAAACGAAAAGGTTTTATAAAAAACCGAAAGCAAGATCGCGCCCACGCAACCAAACGCCGAGCTCTCCGTCGGCGTAGCGATACCTTCAAATATCGAACCAAGCACCAGCACGACGAGCACTAGCGGAGGCAAAATCGCGAGGATAGCGTTTAAAATTTGCTTTGATTTAGGCATATCGCTCTCTACTACGACGGGCGGCGCGTAGTCTTTTTTGACGTAAGAGACGATGAGGATATAGGCTATATAAGCGCCCACGAGCGCAAGACCCGGATATATCGCCTCGCGGAAAAGATCGCCGACTGGCACCGTAAAGACGTCGCCTAGGATAATCAAAACGATCGAAGGCGGGATAATCTGTCCAAGCGTGCCCGAAGCGCAGATAGTGCCGCAGCCTAGAGCCTTGTTGTAGTTGTACTTTAGCATCACGGGCAAGCTCATAACGCCCATAGCTACGACGCTGGCTCCGACTACGCCCGTAGATGCAGCTAGCAGCGCGCCAACTAGCACGGTGCTGATCGCCACGCCGCCGCGAATCTCGCCGAATAAAAACGCCATACTCTCGAGCAATCTCTCGGCTAGCTTGGTCTTTTGTAAAATAATGCCCATAAAAACGAAAAGCGGCACGGCGATGAGGATTTTATTTTCCATTATCGAGTAGATGCGGTAAGGCATGAAGTTAAAGGTCTCTTTAAATATCTCAAGCCCGCCCATAAAGCCGTTACCGTCGCCAAAGCTCTCGACCATACCGCCGATGAGTCCGAAAATGACGGCTATCGCGCCAAATGTAAATGCGACGCTAAAGCCGATAGCAAGCATAAAAAGCGCGGCTAAAAACATTACTATGCCGGTCATTTTTCCTCTCCTTGTTGCGCGGTTTTGCTTAAATTTGCGTCAAATTTGCCCGCCTGGCTTAAATTTGACCCGGCGTCTAGATAGACGTTTAGCCACTTTATAAAGTATCCGACGCTAAAAAATATAAGTAGCCAGAAGCTAAACGGGATAAAAGCCTTGATAACCCAGCGGTGCGGCAAACCGCCCGGATCCGCGCTACCTTCGTCGCTCTCGTACGCCTCCACGACGTAGTCCCAGCTCAGCCACGCGACCAAAAGCGCAAGCGGCAGGATAAAAAGGATGACGCCCGCCATATTTATGAGCGCTCTTTTTTTCACGCTCATCTTTTCGTAAAATATATCCACTCGCACGTGCGCGTCGTCTTTTAGCGCGTAGCTCATGCCAAGCAGGATGATAACGCTAAAAAAGTGCCACTCAAGCTCTTGCAGGCCTACGTTGCCGTATTTGAAAAAATATCTTGCCGTGACGTTAAAAAAAACGTCCGCAATCATCAAAAACATCACGAATATACAGACGTAGCCCGCGACGTCGCCTAATTTACCGAAAAATCGCTCTACTTTTTTTAAGTTTCGTTCCATTTAACTCCCCAAAATTTGTCTTATCATTATAGCTAAAATGCAAATCGGCGCGACGAATCGCAGTAAAAAATACCAAATTTCAAAAACCGTCCTACCCATATACGGCAAAAATAGCTCCTCTAGGCTGCCTCTTTTCATCGCGTAGCCGACAAATACCGCGATCACGATACCGCCCAGCGGCAGCATGATATTTGAGCTAAGATAGTCTAAAACGTCAAAAAATCCCTTGCCGAAAAACGTGAGCGCGTCTTTAAATTCGGCAATATTTGAAAGCGCGCAAAGCGTGCCTAGGCAATAGACGCAAACGCCAACGATCGCGATCGCGCCTAGGCGAGGGATTTTAAACTCGTTTATGAGATAAAAAACGAGCGGCTCGACCATCGAGATAGCCGACGTAAGTCCCGCAAAAATAAGCGCGGTAAAAAAGGTAAAGCTTAGGACGTTTCCCATCCCTCCTAGCTTAGCAAACAGCGTAGGCAGCGAGACGAAGGCAAGTCCCACGCCCTGGCTAGGCTGCTCGCCGTACTCAAAAACAAAGGTAAAAACGATAAGCCCGATGACGACGCTAACGATGATGTTTAGCGCGACGACGTAGAGCGAAGAGGTGAAAAGATTGGTCTTGTCATCTAGGCTAACCGAATACGTAGCTATCGCTCCGATACCCACGCACATCGTAAAAAACGCTAGACCAAGAGCTACAAACACCGCCTCGCTCGTGATCTTAGAAAAATCAGGCACTAGCAAAAACTCCGCCGCCTGCAAAAATCCACCCATTTGTACCGAGTAAATCAACATAAAAATGAGCAGCAAAAAAAGCGTCGGCAAAAGCCATAAATTTATCCGCTCGATGCCGCCTTTTATGCCCTTTGAGAGGATGAAAAAATAAGCCGCAAACGCGATGCTAAAGTATAAAATTTGACCCGAGATATCAGAGCCTATAAATTTGCCGAAATTTTCGCCCGAAACCGCGATACTTTGCGGAAGCTCGCCAAGAGATAAGACCGAGTACCTAATAACCCAGCCGATGATGACCGTATAAAACGACGCAACCAAAACGCCGGTTATCATTATGACGCCGGCATAGCCCCAAAATTTGCCGTTTTTAGGGGCGAGCGAGCGAAAGGCGTTAACGGGATCGGCGTTTGAAATTTTACCCATCGCCATCTCGGCAAAAAATATACTAAGCCCGACCGCAACGGCAAAAACAAGATACAAAAGCACGAACGCCGAGCCGCCGTTTGCGCCGACCATGTACGGGAATTTCCACGCATTGCCAAGTCCGATAGCAGCACCCACGATGGATAATATAAATCCGATTTTAGAAAATTTATCGCTTGACACGGTTAGCCTCTTAGCGCATTTATCGTGATGATGACGATGCTAATAGGAGCTACGAATCTAATCATAAAATACCAAATTTCAAAAACGGCCCCGCTCATATACGGTCCAAAAAGTATGTAAAGCGCGTCTTTTTTGATGACAAAGCCCACAAAAATCGACACCGTGATGCCGCCGATAGGCATGATGACGTTTGAGCTAAGAAAATCGAGGCAGTCAAAAAAGCTCTTGCCGAAAAACGTCAAATTTTCTTTAACGCCTTCGATGCTTGAAAGTATACACAAAATGCCCATGCAGTAGATAAAAACGCCGATTAGCGCGAGGGATTTTTTACGAGAAAGGCCGAATTCGCGGATGAGATAGTGCGTGAACGGCTCCAGCATCGAGATAGCCGAGGTAATGCCCGCAAAAAGCAGCGCCGAGAAAAACGCAAACGCAAGCACGTGTCCGAGCGTGCCCAGCTTAGCAAACAGCGTAGGCAGCGAGATAAATACGAGTCCCGCGCCCTGACTAGGCGTCGCGCCGAACTCAAACACGAAAGTAAAGATAACAAGCCCCATCAAAATGCCCATCACGACGTTTATCACGACGATGATGATCGAGGAGCTAACGAGATTCGTATTATCTGGCAAGGATGCAGAGTAAACGATAATGACGCCGACGCCAAGAGACAGCGTAAAAAACGCTAGTCCAAGCGCGGTTAGAATGCTGCTCACGCCTAATTTTGAAAAATCGGGAACCAGCAAAAATTTAGCCGACTGCACGAATCCGTCCATCGTAAACGAGTAGCCAAGCATGATGACAAGCAAGATAAGAAGCGATGGCATCATCCAGACGTTTACGCGCTCTATGCCGCTTTTTATGCCCTTTGATACGATAAAAATACAGAGGAGAAACACGATCGTGAAGTAAAAAATTTGAGACGCGGCGTCGTTGGCGTAGAAATTTCCGAAAATTTTCTCCGAAGCCTCGACGTCTTTTGGCAGCTCGGTTATCACCATTACTGCGTATTTTAGTATCCATCCGATGATGACCGTGTAAAAAGAGGCGATGATGATCGCGCCTATCATCGTAAAACCTGCAAATTTCCAGGTTTCTTTGCGTTTTGGAGCAAGTTTTTTAAAGGCATTTACGGGGTCAGACTCCGAAAGCTTACCGATAGCTATCTCGCCGAAAAATATCGCAAGTCCGATAAAAAACGTCATAAAAAGATACAAAAGCACGAAGGCCGAACCGCCGTTTTGACCGACTAAATACGGGAATTTCCACGCATTTCCAAGCCCCACTGCAGAGCCCGCGACGGCTAAGATAAAGCCGATTTTTGAAAATTTATCCTGCGCCAAATTTAACCTTAGTATTTAAAATTTCAGAAGCGAGGCTAGCATAAAAAAGCTTTTAAAATTCTAATTTTTAAATAAATTCGTGGAAAAACGAAACATCGCTAAAATTTTTTGTAAATTTGTAGCACTAGCGGCGACAAATTTGACGAATAGAAAATTTATGAAAATTTTCTCGGTTTTAAGTAACTCAAAGCTAAATTTTTATAAAATGCGCTCTCAAAGCTTCAAAGTAGGGGTCTGATCCGAAATGGCTTAAATTTACAAGGAGACTTTATGAAAAAAGTTGTTTTCTTAATGATGGCTCTTGCTAGCTTCGCGTTTGCGGGCGACGGCGAAATGCTAAAATCTTACTCTGTTCTTGCGGCAGCAGTCGGTCTAGGTCTAGCGGCTCTTGGCGGCGCTATCGGTATGGGAAATACCGCTTCTGCGACAATTTCAGGCACGGCTAGAAACCCGGGCGTGGGCAGCAAGCTAACTACGACTATGTTCGTTGCTCTTGCGATGATCGAAGCACAAGTTATCTACGCGCTAGTTATCGCGCTAATCGTTCTTTACGCAAACCCAATGTTTAAAGTTATTCTATAATCTCGGGCGGGTTCGTCCCGCTCTTTTGTTGTTTTAATCCACGTGCGACCTTGGTGGAACGGTAGACACGCTACTTTGAGGGGGTAGTGCCGGAGGGTGTGAGAGTTCAAATCTCGCAGGTCGCACCATTTAGACGAATTCTCCCAAAAATATCCCAATTTCCGGCTTTTGTAAAATAGGTATTGACGCTAAGTAATCCGAAATTTATCGAATTGCTTTCCTAAAACTTCCTTGATGACTTCCTAGCCTATTTAGGAAGTATTTTTTAGAGAAATCCGTAGTCCCCGTCCAAAATCTTATAATTAATAGAAAAAAGGACTTGTATGGGGTTAAACTCTCAACTTGACAAACTTACGGATTTTGTCGGCTTTAAAGCTCACCCTGACGAAACTATTTCGTCGTATACTCTCCCTATTGGCAAAAAAGCCGTCAAAAGCTTGACGAATGCGGGCTTTGGCTCAAAATCCTAAAAACGACTGCCCGCAAGAGTAAAAAAGTTAAACTCAAAAAAGACTACTACTATGGCGAGTAGGGGAAGCTCGTAAAATTCCTTGGTTCGGCAAAAGACCTGAGCTACAAAACTGCGATAAAACTCGCAAAAGAGTTAAACGCAGGGCTACGCCGAAGGGCCATATCGTGCTTCACTTGTTCCGCAGTATCCTCTGTTTTCACCAACAAAGTCCACAAAAGCGGCGTTAGCAACCATAACATCTCTAGCGCTTTATCGCATAATAAAAAGAAGTTGCGACAAAACTAAATCAATTTCCGCTACGCGCCGCGCGTATTAAAGACCTATCTTTGGCAATATAGCAATACAAAAATCATAAGCCCTAAAGCTGCACAGATAAATACTCTTAGCTCCGAGTATATTTTCAAAGATAAAAAATGAAAACTTTCCAGTCGCTTATCGCTCGCAAATCTTATCTAGGACTACGGTCAAAATCGACCCGCCTAGCAACAAGCTCGTCTACGCAAACTTCTGTTTTCATATACTAAAAACTAAATTTAACAGCATCAAACTCTGCCTTAAAAAATGAGCTTTACTTGCGTTTTTTAAGACAGGCTATACAGCAAAGATAAGTAGAGCCTAGACCGCAAGAAGGAGTTTATCGCATTCTTTTAAGATTGATAAAGCTCTTATAAGCAAGGAGAAGCGGTTAAATGCGGTTAAGTTATGTTCGGTCTAAATTTAGGCGAAAAGTTTGATTTGACTGGTTCGTCCCGCTACGCTACCAGCTGCGCCCAACAAGCAATGCCGAAAAATTAAAAGCAAAATTTCAAAAAAAGCGACAAAAAGTGTAAAAAGATAGCCAAGACCGCGGCGAATTTGCTTAAACTGGCAAAGCACCGCCTGATGATAAGGCGGCAAGCGGGCTTAAGGTTTATTCTTTTTTGAAGTTTTTTGTTTGTCTAGCCTTCTAGCAAGGCGCTAGCAACCTTTGTTTCCGCTCTTGCTTACTTATTTTTTGTATTTTTCGTTAAATTTATCTCCGTATCCAGCACCCATAAAACGCGGCCAAAGCTTGCCATACGGCAAAATCTTTTGGGCTAAAGCAAAGACGAACTTGCGGCGCTCAGAAACAAAAATCAAAAACTCGTTTTAGCAATCCTGCGCCGAATTTAGAGCCGTTTTGCCGCCCTGCTTCGTTCGTAATGCTCGATGATTTTGTTGTGAATCAGCAAAGAAATATAAATCACCGCACCGCCGAGGCAGAGCCTTAGTATATCCGCATCCTTATGCCAAAAGACTAAATTTACGATGATGGCTGCAGGTATGAGAGCGTTATTCATGATGGCTAGAGTGCCGCTATCTACCTCGCATGCGCCTTTGTTCCATAAAAAGTATCCAAGGCCGCTAGCTCCGATACCAAGCCAGAGCAAAACCGCGCCTTGGGTTAGATCAAGGTTTATTTTTTCAGGATTGCCAAACATAGCAAAGGCTACGCCCGTAACCGCCGAGGCTCCGACGAAAAAGTAGCCAAAAACCCCTCTTTGCTCGCTAAAGCCCTGCTTTTCCAGCAGAAATTTATACGCGCTCTGTCCGACGCCAAAGCATAAATTCGCCCCCTGTACGAGCAAAAATCCATGCCAAAAGCCCGCATTTACGTTGCCGTATTTGATGATGAG
>CAUQJU010000013.1:0-13565 GCA_963518005.1 uncultured Campylobacter sp. | reverse complement strand
TCTCTTATCAACTTCAATAGTTTTTGATATAAGTTTTCCTGTGCAGTTTTAGTATTATATCTAAACTCTACTTCAATACGCTCGTAGCTACGTCTTGAAAAGCTATAAGTGCAGCGAAGTAGAGCAGAGCGCATTCTTTTAGGCGCAACAGAAAATTCTCTCTTAGCTTCCCTTTAGTCGCTACCGTCGCTACGCTTAAGAAGATTTCCTTAAATTTAGATAATCTATATTTACATAACTTCAAAAGTTTTCTATACCGTTGATATGGTTTTCCCATTAGAGAATTCATTTTTAGAATGCTTTACTTTATAATGAGCTAAAGCTGCATAATCCACTAATCCGTCATAAGCCTTCCAACAATCAGAATAGATAGTAGAGCTATCAAGTTCGCTAAATTTGGCTAATATCGGTATCAGTTTATTTGCAGAACAGTTTTTAACTACCCGGGTATAGACGTTACTGTAAGCTTTAATATACCGCCTATTTACAGCTACGAGCAAGACAAAGTAGAAATACCGGGGTTTTATTTACTGTGGCGTCTCTACCTCTTTTTCCTCTTACCCTTTTAGCCCTATTCTACTCTACTACGCTTCGCTTGTAGCTTTTCAAGACGCAGTTATCAGCGAATGAAGTAAAAAGCAGCTTTCGTCTATTTCAAAGCGAAGCTTCTAGACGAGCTTGCAAGCTGGAAATTTCGCCTGAAAACTTAGGTATCTTCTCACACTCTTTAGACATAAGAGCTCTTGTTTCTCTAAAGATTTTACATAGGGTTGCTTCTGAAATTTTAGTTAAATTTGATATCTTTGATGCTTCTATATCCTCCGTGAAGTACTTTAGAATTTCTCTAAATTTTTTCTCTGAAATTCGGGAACGGACTATATACTTATTTTTTAACTTCGCTATGCTCGTTACTTTTCAAGACCATAGCTCTCGTCGTAACTTTACTGTTCCTTTGTGTGAGCTTAAGTTAAAGAGAGCCCATCCTGCTTTCGTACGGGCGCGAAATTTACGTAAATTTGCGGATTTAAATCCGGCCGCAAAAATACATACGGCGCAAATTTAAAGCATACTGTACAAAACATAGCTTTTTTGTCTTAATTTTATCGCTTCAGCCGTTCTTTTTAGCTCGCTCGAGAAAATTTATAAACCCGAAAAGCGCTAAGCTAAGCACGACCAAAATCACGCTCAAAACGAGAGCGCGGCCGTTTTCGCCGTCGTAAACCGCATTATAGATCGCTAGCGAAACGGTGTCGGTTTTACCCACGATATTTCCGCCTAGCATCAGCGTGATACCGACCTCGCCAAGGCCGCGAGCCAGAGCCAAAACCAGCGCCGAAACGACGCTTTTAAATACGTTTGGAATGAGGATAAAAACGGCGATCTCAAAGCGATTTTTGCCTAGACTCTGGCCTGCTTCGATTAGGCTTTTAGGCAGGCTTTCAAGCGCGCTTTGAACGGGCTTTACAAACAGTGGCAAGCCCGCCAAAAACGAAGCGATAACAAGCGCTGAAAAGCTAAAAACTATCTGTAAATTTAACGCCTTGCCGATCACGCCGTTTCGCCCCAAGACGTAAAGTAGCAAAAATCCCGTGGCGATAGGCGGAAAAATGAGCGGAAACATCACGGCCGCCTCTAAGACGGCCTTAAATTTACCGCGGTAAAACGCCAAAAAATAAGCCGCGCCAAGCCCCAAAAATAAGAGCAGTACGAAAGCAACGGCAAGCGTTTTGGCGCTTAGAAGCAGCGGGTGAATAAGCCAGGTAAGTTCGTGCAAATTTTTCCTTTTTTCGTTAAATTTCGCTTTTCGTTTGAGTTAAAATTTAGCGAGTAAATTTTAGCGTTTAAATCAAATTTGACGCAAATTTTACGTCAAATTTGAAGACAAATTTAACCGAGTCAAAAGCCGGCTATTTAAATTATTTTAGCCCGAATTTAGCGAAAATTTCCTTCGAGCGAGGAGTTTTTATCTCGTCTATAAATTTAGCGCACGCCTCGTTACCCTCGCACGCGGGAAGCTTTGCCGCCGAGATAAAAACGGGGCTATAAAGCGCCTCGTCGATATAGATCACGCTGCCAAACTCGCCCTCTCTAGCCACGGCCTCGGTAGAGTTGATAAAGCCCGCGTCCACTTCGCCGTTAGCGACGTAGGCGACTACTTGCGGTACGCCTGCAACGGGTAGCATTTTAGGCGCTAGATCGGCCTCTAACCCGGAGTTTTTTAAAAACTCCGTCGTCCTCACGCCGTAGATCGCTTTTTTGGCGTCGGGCATCGCGATTTTAGCAAGACTTTTTAGCTCAGATACGTCTTTTATCTGCTTGCCTTTTGGCGTGACTAGCACCAAAGCACCCTTGCCGATGCGCTCATATACCTTTATATCAAGATCCGTCTTCTTTAAAAACGCCTCGTCGCCCACGATCGCAGCCATCTTGCCCTCTTTTGCCTGGATAGTTATCTGGCCCAAATTTGCAAACGCTCCCTCGATCTGCACACCGTCTTTTTTGAGATTTTCTATCACTTCAGTGACGGGTTTTTTGTATCCGCCGCCAGCTCCCACGAGTAAATTTTCGCCGCCGAATGCGACCGCGGCCGCGATAGAAATAAGTAGTAATTTTTTCATAAAATTCTCCTTTGTAATAAAATTTAGTAATTTTATAAAATATAATCTTATACATTTATAAATCAATAAGCATGCTCGCGATCGGTTTGTTTATAATAAATTTTTAAAAAATTAAGCTAAGGCTTTGTTTTAAAAATATAAAATAACGATTTTATCTTAAATCTCAAAGGAACAACATGAAAGGAACCGTACTGGGACCGGGCGTCATACTAAGCGCGGACGAGCAGCGCTACGCGTATCTTGGGGAGGACGTAAAGTCCGTAACAGCTAACGGCGCGACCGTAGTTTTAAGGCAGGGCGACGAAGTGGATTTCGTAGCAGAAGGGCAAAACGCCAAAGATATCTACCTAACGAAAGCAAAGTCCGTAAATATAAATTTCGGCAACATGAATTTTGATCTAAAAAGCAACGATTTATCGACGATTAGGACGCTGGGTTTGGCGGGATCGGCTCTGCCGATTTTAGGCGTTATTCCGTTTTTAGGCATAGTTTTCGTTATCGCGGGTTTTATATGCATTTTGCTCGCTATATTTAAGCTTTCAAATAAAGTCGGCAGTCCTACCTTAAAGAAAAATTACATTTTATACCTAGTGGCTACCGCAGCGTCGTCTGTTTTGATTTTCTTGGGTATGACTATGGGGTTATTTGCGTTTATGAATGCCGGAGCCGGATACGGCAATACAGGCGGCGTTAGTATGATTATAGGAGCGATCTTAGGTGTAGCGGGTCTTATAGGCGTTATTTACGGATTTTTCAAAGAATTTCAAGTTTATAACGAACTTTCAAGCATCTCGGGCGATAAATTTTTCCTTTATTATTTTATCGGCACGGTAGTAGGAGCACTCACGGCCGTTATAATCATCGGCTACGTTATTTTACTCGCGGCGTTTATTATGCAAATCATCGCATGGTATAGACTTCAAGAGGTTAAGGCAGCCTAAATTGCCCAAATCAAGCGGAAAACTTACCGCTTGATTTTTATCCTATTGATTTTTATCCTATCGCCCCGCTCTTTAAAATGCTTCGCAATTTAAATTATGTTATAATCGCGTAAATTTAAAATAAAGGTAAAAAATGGGGCTGAAATCTGACGCCTGGATACGCAAAATGTCGCACGAAAAGGCGATGATAGTGCCGTTTGCCGAGGAGCAAGTCGGACGCGGCGTGGTTAGCTACGGAGTGTCCAGCTACGGCTACGATATCCGCGTGGGCGACGAGTTTAAAATCTTTACGAACATCGGCGGTACCGTAGTCGATCCGAAAAATTTCGACGAAAAAAACGTGGTGGACTTTAAAGGGGGCGTTTGCATCGTCCCGCCAAATTCATTCGCTCTAGCGCGCACGATCGAGTATTTTAACATGCCAGATAACGTGCTAGCCATCTGCCTAGGCAAAAGCACCTACGCCCGCTGCGGTATCATCGTAAACGTCACGCCTTTTGAGCCCGGATTTAAGGGGCATATCACGATAGAAATTTCAAACACGACGCCGCTACCGGCTAAAATTTACGCAAACGAAGGTATCGCGCAGGTGCTATTTATCGAGGGCGACGAGCCGTGCGAGGTGACGTATGCGGATAAAAAAGGGAAGTATCAGGCGCAGGAGGGGATAACCCTGCCTAGGATTTTGAAATAAAATCTTGTCTTTTGAGTGCTTTTTGCGTAGCTTTGCCTCCCTTGCGGTCGCAACTGTGAGCAGACGATAAAATTTGGCATGGCAGGCTGTTTTTACTTGCAATTGCTAGCAGCTTCTAGCAAAATCAATGCTATGCTAAATTTATCAGCGCAACCTCAAAAATTGTCTCAAAACAAACGTAGTGTTTTACAGAGCAAAATGTCTCTATAAAATACCGTGCGTCGATTAAATTTAATGAGCTAAATTTTAAATCAAATTTAAGGCACGGTTTTTGCTTATATTAAACAAATGTTAATTTTAGCGACAAATTTATAAAAGCTCTAAATTTGAGCCAAAAATAAACTAAATTTTAAGGATTAAGATGTCTAAAAATAGCGTCAAAAAAGCTCAGGCTACGGTAAATGAAATACAAAATCCGATTTTTGCAAATAACTTACGAGCTCTTTTTCAGCAAGACGAGATACTAGCCGCCGAAATATTTTCGGTAGCATCTCAGCAAAAATACGAAGTATTTATCGGCAAGGATCCCATAGATATAAATATCATCGATAAAAATAGCTACAAATACATGTACGAGCATCCCGCCAAGGATATCGAAAGTATGATTAAAGACATCCAAGATAAATACGCTAGGCATCCCTCTTTGTTTTTCTACGGGCTTGGCAACGGCGTATTTTATAAGGCTATTTTAAAAAATGCAACGCATAAAAAGATAATTGTAGTCGAGCCGGATCTTGAAATCATCTACATCGTCTTAAATTTAATCGACCTCTCGCAAGAACTACTTAGCGAACGCCTGGTTTTATTTTACTCTAAGCTGGCCACGTATACGCAGTTTTATTATTTGATAACTAAATGCGATTTGAGCAACTATGCCAAATTATACGAGCTTATAATTCATTCTAAATTTTACGATGATTTTTCGGAAGATTATATCAGGATAAATCAAGATGTAATAAGAGGCTTCACGCATATGGCAATGAGTCACGGCAACAGCATCGACGATACGCTAATAGGCATCAGGCAGCATATAGAAAATTTACCGCATATGCTTACTAATTATTGTTACAGGAGTTTGGTTAGAAAAAGACATAAAATGCTTGATACCGCGGTCATCGTTTCAAGCGGCCCGAGCTTAGATAAGCAGATCGAGACTCTTAAAAAATACGCGCCTTACGTAAGCGTGATTAGCGTAGACGGCTCTTTTCCCATCCTTGCAAAGCACGGTATAAAGCCTGATTACGTAACCTCCATAGAAAGAATGGAACCGACGTCGCATTTCTTTAACGAAAAATTTCCGGGCATAGACGAAGATACTTATTTTATCGTCGCTTCCGTAACCCACAAAGACACGGTTAGTAAAATTTTACCTAGAAGACTAACGCTTACGATGAGACCCCAGCTTGAAGAAAGGCATTATGGACTAGACGATTACGGATATCTAGGCATCGGACACAGCTGCGCTAATCAGGCCTATCAGCTAGCATACGCGCTAGGACATAAAAATATCGTATTAATCGGACAAGATTTGGCATTCGGTAAAGACGGCAGAAGCCATGCCAAAGGACATAACGTTCCGCAACCTAGCGAAAATTTGTATACCCTAGCATACGGCGGAGAGGGTCAGGCTAGAACCACTTACGTTTGGCTAGCTTTTAAAAATCAATTTGAAAACGATATTGAAGAAGCCAAAAAAGAAAATCTAACTACTTTTAATTGCACCGAAGGCGGAGCTAGGATAAACGGAGCAACAGAAAGGCCGTTTTTAGACGTCATGAAAGAGCTATGCGCGGGCAAAGAGCCTAAAAATTTACCGCACATCCCAAAAGATAGCGGCACAAGGGCAAATAAAAATTTACTAAAAGCCTACAACTCCGTCCAAACAAAAATCAAGGTCGAACAAGAGACAAAAGATAAAATAGAAAGCCTATTTTTAGAGATAGTGCCGACGATAGACGAACTGCTAGCACAGAAACGAAACGGTCAAGAAAATGAAAAAATGTTTCCAAAGCTATTAAAAATAGTAAAAAAGATCGACAAGCTAAAAGATTTTATCTCAATGCCAAGAAGAGCCAAAAGAATAGAATATATGTTTCAAATGTCGGTATTTTATCAAGAGCTAGAACTCGCCAAAATAGCCGTAGCTCCTAGCGGCACGACTATGCAAAAGGTAGATAAGCTACTTGAATGGGTAGAGATGCATAAATACTGGTTATTTTCCGCAGCAGGCGGCTTTGACGCAGATATCGAAACATCAAAAGACGCCCTAAAACCGCTAATTCAAGAGATGAAAAAACGCGGAATTTTTCCAAAAGAAGATAAATAATGGAAATTTTAGAGCTAATCGGTAGGCAAAAAGAGCTTTTTAGCGAAGATTTAGCCGAGCTTGAAGCCAAACTTAGCTGCATCGTAGCAGATTCTAGCTTTTTGGTTTTAGGCGGAGCGGGTTCTATCGGGCAGGCCGTTTGCAAAGAGATTTTTAAGCGAAACCCAAAAAAACTTTTCGTCGTAGATATCTCAGAAAACAACCTTGTCGAGCTAGTCCGCGATATAAGAAGCGAGTTTGGCTACATAAAAGGCGAATTTGCGACATTTGCTATCGATATAGGTTCAGAGATTTTTGATGCCTTTATCGCACAAAACGGCACCTTTGACTATGTGTTAAATTTATCCGCGCTTAAACACGTAAGAAGCGAAAAAGACCCCTTTACGCTGATGCGGATGATAAAGACCAATATCCTTAACACCGATAAAACCATAAAACAAGCGGCAAATTTAGGTGCTAAAAAATACTTTTGCGTAAGTACCGATAAAGCGGCTAATCCCGTAAATATGATGGGCGCTAGCAAGCGGATAATGGAAATGTTCGCCGCTAAAAACTCGCGCGAGATTAAAATTTCAATGGCGCGTTTTGCCAATGTCGCATTTAGCGACGGTTCGTTGCTTTACGGATTTAATGAGCGTCTGCGAAAACGCCAGCCCATAGTCGCTCCAAACGATATAAAACGGTATTTCGTTACGCCTGAAGAAAGCGGCGAGTTATGCCTTTTAAGCTGCCTTTTGGGCGAAAATTTAGATATATTTTTCCCAAAATTAAGCGACGAATTGCACCTGATAACTTTTAGCCAAGTCGCGGTAAAATTTCTAAAATCGCAAGGCCTTACGCCCCATATCTGCAACGACGAGGACGAAGCCAGAGCGCTAGCTAAAACGCTACCTAAAAACGGCGCGTATCCTTGTCTTTTTACGCCCAGCGATACGACCGGAGAGAAGGATTTTGAAGAGTTTTTCACGGAAGGCGAAATACTTGATTTAGAAACTTTTAAAAGTATCGGCGTGATAAAAAACGAAGCTAAATTTGATATCGAGAAATTAGAAAATTTTAAAAACCAAATAGAGCAAATGATATATTTGGGCTCATGGGACAAGGAGCGAATTTTAGCGCTATTTTGCGAACTTTTGCCTAATTTCGCACACAAAGAAACGGGGAAATATTTAGATGGAAAAATGTAGCGACGGCGAAATTTTAGACTTTATAAGAAGCGTTTTTAAAAAAGATAAAATCCCGCTTCACGAACCTAAATTTATCGGCAACGAAAAAGCGTATCTAAACGAGTGCATAGATACCGGCTTTGTTTCAAGCGTAGGTAAATTCGTAGATAAATTTGAAACCGAATTTGCCAAAATCGTTGGATCCAAATACGCGGTAGCAACCGTAAACGGTACCGCCGCTCTTCATATAGCGCTTAAAATTTCAGGCGTAAAAAGCGGCGATTTAGTCCTTACCCAACCCCTTACCTTCATAGCCACTTGCAACGCCATTTCCTATCTGGGAGCAGAGCCTGTTTTTATAGACGTAGATAGGGATGACTTAGGGCTTAGTCCTGCAGCGCTCTGGCGATTTTTGAAGGAAAACTGCGAGGTTAAAAACGGAATTTGCCTAGAAAAACTTAGCGGCAAAATCGTTCGTGCCTGCGTACCGATGCACACTTTCGGTCTTCCTTGCAAGATAGATGAGATAAAAAAAATTTGCGGCGCATGGAGTATAGCCTTGATCGAGGACGCGGCAGAAAGCCTAGGCAGCTATTATAAGGGCAGGCACGCTGGCGTTTTTGGCAAGCTCGGAGCTTTTAGCTTTAACGGCAATAAAATAGTAACTAGCGGCGGCGGCGGCGCGATAGTAACAAACGACGAAAACCTAGCCAAATACGCCAAGCACATTACCACCACCGCCAAAATACCGCACCCCTACGAATACCGTCACGACGAGATCGGCCACAACTACCGAATGCCCAACATAAATGCCGCCCTGCTCGTAGCTCAGCTTGAAAATTTAGAGCTCTTTTTAGATAGCAAAAGACAGTTAGCAGCGATTTATCGGGAGTTTTTCGCTAAATTTAGCAACGTAAAATTTATAGACCAACCGCAAAACGCAAGAGCGAATTTTTGGCTAAACGCCGTTTTGTTTGAAGATGCGCAAAAAAGAGATCGGTTTTTAAAGCTAAGTAACGAAAGCGGCGTTTTTACGCGCCCTATTTGGCGACTGATGAGCGAGCTTGATATGTTTAAAAACTGCCGAAGAGACGGACTTCAAAATGCTCAATTTTTAAGCGAACGAGTGGTAAATTTACCTAGTTCGGCTATTATACGGCCTTAGAAAAATAAAAAACAAGGAAAAAGCGTGAATATAGAATTAGCGTTACTGGATCAACAAGTTCAAGGACTGGCTAAAAAATTTAATAATCAACTAGACTCCGACGAAAACAAACAAGTTAGCAAGGCTTTTTTGGCTTTAACGATAAAAACACTACTTGATGTAGATGATGACGAGATTTTTGATTGTATATATGATTCAGGAAATGACTATTCTATAGATTCGATTTATACCTCAGATATAACAAGTGATAGCTTTTCCATAAAAATTATACAATCAAAATATAAGAGATTTTTAAAAAACAATGGCGACTATTACGATGGCGATAGTAAATTTTCTAGAACCGATGTAGAAAAAATGCTTTCCTCGCTATCTTTAATACTAGATCCAAATAAAGACCTGATAAATTTACCGATAAGATTAAAAACAAAAATAACGGAGATAAAAGAGTTGCTACAAAGCGGGATTATTCCAAGAGTCGATGTTTACTTTTGCAATAATGGATTAAGATGGGATGAAGAATCTCAAAATATAATCGATAGCAAGAATTTTCCGGACTGGATAAATTTTCATCACTTTAATCACAATAGCATAATAAATATATTGAGGGCCAGAGAAGATATTAATGATACGATACAAATAACAGGCAAAGCGATAGTAGAGGATTTTGACTATGCAAGGGTTATGATAGGAAAAGTCAGAGTAGAAATATTTGCCGATCTTTTTAAAAAATACGGAGATAAGCTTTTAGAAAAAAACGTCAGAAAATACCTAGGAAGCAAGAGCAATAGAGTAAACGAGGCAATAAGACTATCGCTGCTAAAAGATAGCAATAGCAATTTCTTTTTCTTAAACAATGGCATAACAATGATAGTGTCTGATTTTACCTACAACGCAATGCAAGAAAGAGATTACACCGTTAATCTAAAAGACATTCATATTATAAACGGCGGACAAACATGTAAAACAATAGAAGAAACCGTACTAGATAATCCAAATCATGATTTCTCAAAAGTTTTTGTACTTGTTAGAATTTATAAATTAAGCAAAGAATATGTAAATTTAATAAATGAGATCACGTATGCGACAAATTCTCAAACGGCTATAAATTTAAGGGATCTAAAATCAAACGACGACATTCAAAAATCTTTAATACAAAGCGTATCGGAGCTAGAAAATGACGAATCGCAAGAGCCGGTATACACATATAAACCAAAAAGAGACGATATCGCTTCTAAAAACGCCATCACAATAGCCGTTGCGGCAGAGGCGATACTGTCTGTTTGGAATCAGGAGCCGCATGTGGTTAAATTTAAGAAAAATAGGCTATTTGAAGACGCTTACTATAATAAAATATTTACGCAAGAACTAAATGGCGCAAAACTGGTTTTGGCGGTACTGATTTGGAGATATGTAGAAACAAAAAGAAAAACCTCCATAGAAGAATTATTTGCTAATTACCCGTTTGTAGGATATGCTTCAAATATTCTTGCAATGATCATCGGCATTCTGCTCCTAAAGGAGAGTCAAATAACCCAAAATCAAATATCTCATATAAACTTTAAACAGCTAAAAGAAAAATTCGAAACCAATATCGATAAATTTTATAAAGATTCATTAGAAATTATAAAAAAAGGATTACAAGAATACGAAAATATAAAAATAAATTTAGATACAGATTCGCTTCAAAGGATAGCCGGAGCTTTTAGAAGCGGATTTCTAACCAAAAACGTCATAGACATTATCAATAAAAATAAAACCGCGCAATCATAAAAGCTATTAACAAAGGAGAAACAATGCAAAATAACCTACAAATTTGGGAAAATATCTTTCAAGAAAGAGAATGGGGAAAATATCCGGCGCTGCCGATCGTGAGATTTATGGCTAGAAATTTTTATAAAGCCCCAAATAGGAGAGATATAAAAATTTTAGAGATAGGTTCGGGTATCGGAGCTAATCTTTGGTACTGCGCCAAAGAGGGATTTAGCATCATAGCATTAGAAGGCAGCCAAACCGCGATAGATAAAATGAAAAAAAGGCTCAAAGACGACGGAGTAGACAAAAATTTGATTTTTGCAAAATCCGGCGACTACTTCGATACGCTAGACAGTATCGAAAACGAGTCTATAGATGTTGCCATTGACGTAGAGAGTCTATATTGCAATGATTTTGGACGCTCAAAGGAAATTATAAAGAAAGTTTTTAGCAAACTAAAACCCGGCGGTAAATTTATCTCTCTAACCTTTGCCGACGGAACTTGGGGGGTGGAGGGCAAAGAATACGGGTATCATCTAGTAATGCCGGTTGAAGGACCCATGGCGCACGAAGGAATAGCTAGATATACCACAAAAGAAGATATACCCAATCTTTACAAGCTAGATAATAACAAGATAGACAAAATCGAAAGACAAGACTATCATTTTGAAGACGGACATATGTTGAAGGAATGGATCATTGAGCTTACCAAAATTTAACGCGCTAGACGAAGTATTTTATCAAAAAGACTATATACGGCTTTACGCAGGCGCAGACGACGAAATTTTCGAGTTTAGATACGACGAAGGCGAAAATGTATTTTATAATGTCTCTATAAAGCGCGCTATTAAAAACATTAACGGCATTAAGGTAGAAGACGGATATTTCGACTTAGAGGGAGCTTACGGATACGGCGGCTTTTACGCTAGCAGCCATGAGCCCTCCTTTTTAAAAAAAGCTATAGATAAATACGAACGAAAATGCCTAGAAGAAAATATAATAGCCGAATTTATAAGGTTTAATCCTTTCAATAATTTTGCTAGGAATAACGCATATATTTTTGATATGTGCGTTACGGATAGGCAAACCGTTTTTATAGATCTAAACAAAAGCTACGATGAAATTCGTAGCGGTTTTAGCCAAACTCTACGCAACAATCTTAAAAAAAATAGCGGCTTAACCTTCAAAAAACTAGATAAAACCCCATCTACCGCTCAAAAATTTTTAGAACTTTATACTCAGACTATGATTAAAAATCATGCTAGCGAATTTTACTTTTTTGACTTGGAGTATTTTTTAAAGATTTTTAAGCTGGACGCATGCGAAATTTACGGCGTAGAGCATGAAAGTAACCTTATAAATGCAGTAATTTTGCTAAACCAAAGGCATATAATCTACTATCATCTAGGAGCTACCGATATAAATTTTTATCATCTAAACTCTAACTCTTTTATGTTTGACTGCATAATCAAGCAATTTTTAAACCAAGATAAAATTCTATATCTAGGCGGCGGCACGAACGGCGATAGCGATAATTCGCTTTTTATGTTTAAGCGTAAATTTTCAAAATCGTTCCTTCCTTTTTATATAGCAGGCAAAGTTTATAATGAAAAAATTTATAAAAAATACTGTCAAATTCGGCAAGAGCAGTCACAAAAAGATATAAAGATGTTTTTAAAATACAGAGCGTAAGGGGTAAAAATGAAAAAAGTATTTATCATAGCAGAAGCCGGAGTAAATCACAATGGAAGTATCGAACTAGCCAAAAAGCTAATAGACGCCGCAGCGGAAGCAAAAGCCGATGCGGTAAAATTTCAGACCTTTAAAACCGAGCTTTGCGTATCTAAAAATGCTAAAAAAGCAAGTTACCAAGAGCAAACTACGGGCAAGGACGAATCCCAGTTTGAAATGATAAAAAAGCTGGAACTAAACGCGGATGCGCACGAAGAGCTGATAAAATACTGCAAATTTAAAAACATAATGTTTCTATCAACGCCTTTTGACAGCGACAGCATCGAGCTTTTAGACGGCTTTGGATTGGAGATTTTTAAAATCCCTAGCGGAGAGATTACAAATTTGCCATATCTAAGGCAAATCGGCAGACTAAATAAAAAAATCATACTTTCAACCGGAATGGCGAATTTAGGAGAGGTAGAAGCCGCTATAAACGCGCTAACTCAAAGCGGCACAGATCGCGAAAACATCGCCTTATTGCACGCAAATACGCAGTATCCAACGCCTATGCGAGACGTAAATTTAAAAGCGATGCTAACGATGAAAGAGGCGTTTAAGCTAGATGTCGGATACAGCGACCACACGCTAGGCATCGAGGTGCCCATAGCCGCCGCCGCACTGGGAGCTAGCATCATAGAAAAGCACTTTACTTTGGATAAAAATATGCAAGGCCCCGATCACAGAGCAAGTTTAGAGCCTAGCGAGCTAAAAGCGATGGTGGAGGCGATTAGAAACATAGAGCTGGCGCTTGGAAACGGCGTAAAAAAAGCTAGTCCTAGCGAGAGCGAAAATATAAACGTCGCGCGAAAGTCTATCGTCGCTAAAACGGGCATCAAAAAAGGCGAAATTTTTAGCGAGAAAAACCTCTGCGCCAAGCGTCCCGGAAATGGTATAAGCCCAATGAGATGGGACGAAACGATAGGTAAAACGGCTCAAAAAGACTACAAGCAAGATGAGCTAATATGAGAAAAATTTGCGTCGTAACCAGCACCAGAGCCGACTACGGACTTTTTTATCATCTTTTAAAAGCCGTGCAAAACGAACCTAGCTTAGAGCTGCAGATCATCGCCACGGGAATGCATTTAAGCAAAAATTTCGGGCTAACATATCAAGAAATAGAAAAAGATTTTAAGATAGACGAAAAAATAGACATCCTAACGGATGATGAT
>CAUQJU010000012.1:0-13704 GCA_963518005.1 uncultured Campylobacter sp. | reverse complement strand
AAAATTTGAAACGTAAATTTAGGTCGGTTAAGCGATTTTACACTAAAAATCTAATAAAATAACAATCTAATAACAAAATAAACAAAGGAGGATATCGATGCGACTAGACAGGGCGCTAAGCTACGACTACACGGTCGCCAAGTATTTTATGTTCGCGACGATACTGTTTGGGATAGTCGGTATGAGCGTCGGCGTTTTCATAGCGTTTCAGATGGCATATCCCGATCTAAACTATCTCGCGGGCGAATACGGCACCTTTAGCCGCCTAAGACCGCTACACACGGCGGGCGTGATATTTGGATTTATGCTTTCGGGCGTTTTTGCGACGTGGTACTACATCGGACAGAGGGTTTTAAAGGTATCGATGAGCGAGTCGCCGTTTTTGATGGCGGTAGGCAAGCTGCACTTTTGGATATATATGCTGGTTATGGCAGGCGGCGTGTTTAGCCTACTTGCCGGCGTTAGCACGTCAAAAGAGTACGCCGAGCTAGAGTGGCCGCTAGATATCGGCGTGGTCGTGCTTTGGGTGCTTTGGGGCGTTAGTATATTCGGTCTTATCGGTATCCGCCGCGAGAGGACGCTTTATATCTCGGTTTGGTATTTTATCGCGACGTTTTTAGGTATCGCGATGCTTTATTTGTTTAACAACATGGCCGTACCTACCAAGCTGGTTTCGGGATACGGCAACTGGTGGCACTCGGTCTCGATGTACGCCGGAGCCAACGACGCGCTAGTGCAGTGGTGGTACGGGCATAACGCCGTGGCGTTTGTATTTACCGTGCCGATAATCGCTCAAATTTACTATTTCCTTCCTAAAGAGAGCGGTCAGCCGATATTTTCTTACAAGCTTTCTATTTTCTCGTTTTGGAGCCTCATGTTCCTTTACCTTTGGGCGGGCGGACACCATCTGATCTACTCTGCGGTGCCTGATTGGATGCAAACGATGGGTTCTGTATTTTCGGTGGTTTTGATACTGCCGTCTTGGGGATCTGCGATAAATATGCTTCTAACGATGCGCGGCGAGTGGCAGCAACTTAGAGAAAATCCTCTTATCAAATTTATGATTTTAGGCTCGACGTTTTATATGTTTTCGACTCTTGAGGGGCCGATTTTAGCGATCAAGTCCGTAAACGCTCTAGCGCACTTTACCGACTGGGTACCCGGACACGTGCACGACGGTACGCTAGGTTGGGTCGGCTTTATGACGATGGCGGCGCTTTATCACATGACGCCTCGCGTATTTAAACGCGAAATTTACTCGAAATCCTTGATGGAAACTCAGTTTTGGATACAGACTATCGGTATAGTGCTTTACTTTTCGTCGATGTGGATCGCGGGCATCACTCAGGGTATGATGTGGCGCGCGACGGATGAATACGGAAATTTAGCCTACTCGTTTATCGATACGGTGATAAATATCGTGCCGTACTACTGGATCAGAGCCGTGGGCGGACTGCTATATCTGCTTGGATTTTTTATATTTGTTTATAATATCTACAAGAGTTTTGGCGCCAAAGCGCTAGAAAAAGAGCCGTTAAGCGCGAGCCCTGCTGGCGTAAAGGAGGTTGCTAATGTTTAGTTGGTTAGAGAAAAATCCCTTCTTTTTCGCGGTTATGGTTTTTATATTTATCGCTTATGCGGGCGTGATCGAGATTTTGCCTGATTTTGCCAACAGAGCTAGGCCGCTAGAGGGTACCAAGCCGCCGACGGTTTTACAGCTTGCTGGCAAACACGTGTATATGAAAGATAGCTGTAACGCCTGCCATACGCAGCAAATTCGCCCTTTTAAGGCCGAGACCGATAGATACGGCATGTATTCGCTTAGCGGCGAGTATGCGTTTGACCGCCCGCATCTTTGGGGATCAAAGAGAACCGGTCCCGACCTTTGGCGCGTGGGTAACTACCGCACTACCGACTGGCACGAAAATCATATGAAAGAGCCGACCTCTGTAGTGCTGGGCTCTATAATGCCTGCTTATAAGCATCACTTTAGCAACAACGCCGACATCGAAACGGCATACGGCGAGGCGGTAACGACGAAAAAGGTATTTGGCGTACCGTACGACGTAGAGGGCATGCCGAGTCTTGGTACCTACGAGGAGGCGCAAGCAGCCGCCAAAGAAGAAGCCGCCGCTATAGTTGAAGAGATGAAGGACGAGGAGGGCAAAAAGGCCTTTGAGCGCGGAGAGATCCGCGAGATAGTGGCGCTCATCGCCTATCTAAATAGCTTAAAATAGGCAAATTTATGGATGCGCAGACTCTAAGAGATATCCAAGGATACGGAGCTTTTATCTTTCTAGCCGTGTGCGCCGCGCTTCTTTACGGATACTATTTTCATCTGTATAGATCCGAAAAGAGCGGCAGGCGAAACTACGAAAGATACTCCGACCTCGCTCTAAAAGACGGTATCGACGAGGAAATTTTAGAGTCTGCGTCCATAGAGCAAAACGCTAAAAAGGAAAAATAATGCAATGGTTTAATTTAGAAGATAACGTAAATTTACTGGGGCTTATCGGAGCTATTGCCATCGTTTTAGCTACGGTTTTCGTCGTGAGTCGCTTGGTCGGGCAGATGAAGGTAGCAAAACCTAAGGCCGAGCTAAGCGAGCATAGCTGGGACGGCATAGGCGAGTACAAAAATCCCGTACCGCTGGGCTGGGCGATAGTTTATGCGATATGCATCGTCTGGGCCTTGTGGTATATGATCGCCGGCTATCCGGTAAACTCCTACTCGCAAATCGGCGAATACAACGAAGAAGTCGCCGCCGCAAACGCTAAATTTGAAAAACGCTTCGCAAACGTGGACGCTAAGACGCTTCACGCTATGGGCGAGAGTCTGTTTTTGGTGCAGTGTTCCTCCTGCCACGGCATAACCGGCGACGGTATAAACGGCAAGGCCGCAGACCTTTCTAAGTGGGGTAGCGAAGAGGGGATATTTGACACGATAATGAACGGCTCAAAAGGCCTTGAGTACCCGATGGGCGAGATGCCTGCGGGTATGGCGGACGAGGAGGGCGCAAAAGCGATCGCAGCCTACATAGCTAAGGAAATTTCGGGCATAAAAAAGACTAAAAACGAAAATTTGGTAGCTAGCGGCAAGGAGCTTTTTGCGACCTGCGCGGCGTGCCACGGCGAGGACGGCAAAGGCATGGAGGGCAACTCTCCTGATCTATCTAAATACGGCACGGCGTCCTTTGTCGAGGACGTGTTGCAGCGCGGTAAAAAGGGCGCTATCGGTACGATGCCTAAATTTAGCGACGGCAGGCTAAACGCCTTGCAGCAAAAAGCCGTCGGCGAGTACGTCATCTCGCTTTCTAAAGGAGAATAAATGGAAAACACGAATCGAAATGTTTTCGGTCTACACGGAGTGACCGGGCTGCTCATCGCGACCGGGCTACTGCTAGCGATCCTGGCGGCACTCACGTACTACGCGATCAAGCTGCAGCAAGAAGTCGCGCAAAAGCCTTACTCGCTAAACGCCTCCGAGCTAAAGATGAAAAGCGCGGATAACGCCAAGCAAGTGCGCGTAAAGGAGTAAAAATGCAAGCGATTTTGGAGAAATTTATCGTCGCGGGACTCATTGCGGCGGCGGTATTTACGGCGTGGGCGGTGCTAACGCCAAATCACCTTTTTGTGGGATGAAATTTGATAAATCAAAGAGCGCAGAATTTGCCGCTCTTTTTCAAATTTTAAGCTTAAACCCTAGAGGCGCGCTTTGCTTGTTGCGCGAAAAAGCGCGACTAGGCCGATGAAGCTTATAAATTCTACTCGCTCAAATTTAACTATTCTTTGCCGCTTTCTTGCGCTCAAATTTGCAAATTTGGCGCGCGCCTTTTTTATCTTTTTGTTTTTTATTTTTTACGGCGCGGCGACTTTGCAGGGCTCAAATTTGCCTCGCGAGATAGTCTTGGTAAATAAAAATATATTAAGCCCCGCCGTAAGCGAGAAAATCTCGGTTTTAGGCGAGGAGCTAGCAAGTAAAAGCGGCGTATTTGCGGGGGTCGCGGTTTATGAGAGCCTAGGGGGCAAAACGCTAAAAGAAGCGGCCGCGCAGCTAAATTTGACCCCGCCTTACGCGCTTTTGATGCTTGCTAAAGCGGAGCATAAGGTGGAAATTTTCGCCGACTCCGAGACGCTAAAGCTTTTTGATAAAGAGAAAATTTTAAGCCCGTATCCAAGCTCCGGCTCGATTTTGCCGATACTAGCGTCCAAAAACGGCAAAGATATCTTTAACGCCGCCCTTTTAAACGGCTACGCGGATCTTGCCGAACAGATCGCCGCGAGCAAGGGCGTGAGCTTGCAAAACGCTATCGGCAGCCAAAACCGCCTGACGCTAGATGCGTTTAGGATTTTTATCTACGGCTCTATCGCGCTTGTCGTTTGCGTTGCTGCGTTTAGAAAATTTAGGAGGAAAAATGGCTAAAAACTACTGGCCTCACGCTATCGTTATCTCGCTTATTTTGATAGTCGCCTCCTGCGTAGCGACCATCATTCTGGCTGTGAAAAACCCCGTGGAGATGGACGAGTTTTACTTTGAGCGCTACCAAAACGTCGATGAAAATATAAACGAGATCGAGGCTAGCCAACGCAGATTTGACGCCAAGTACGCTCTTAAATTTGAGCCGGAATTTGACGGATTAAACGGATATTTTAAGATCGCCGTAGCACCAAAAAACGGCTCGGTAGCGTCAAATTTCACGTACGATATTTTACTAACCAGACCCGCGACGAACGAGCAAAATCAAAATTTAAACGCCAAATTTGACGGGCAAATTTTAAAAACGCAGCCCGTAACGCTCCCCAAAAAAGGCAAATGGCAAATTTTACTAAAAATATCCGACGCAAACGACACGGGTTTTTATAAATTTAACTTCGAAGCGCGCTAGTTTTCTTTGATTTTCAGCCGCTCTGGGCTATCATTGCGCCAAAAAACAAAGAGCCTCTATGCAAAATTTAGACAAACTTTATATCTTTACCAACTCGCGAAAGATCCGCGAATTTAACGCGAAATTTCAAAACGAACTCGTGCCAAAGGCCATGACGATAGCGCAGTTTGAGCAAAAGGCCGTGCTGGTGCCGGGGCGCTTTGAGGCTGACGAGGCGTACGCGCTGGTGCTGATGCAGCGAGCCTGCGCGAGCGTGAGAGAGGCCTCCGAGCGGCTGCGTATCCCGTCGGAGTTTTTTGCGTTTTTGAAAAACAACGACTATCTTTTTAGCTTTTTTAAGGAGCTAGCCATCAGCAAAAAGAGCGTGGCGGATCTGAAATTTAGCGATATTTACGCCGATTACGAGGAGCATCTGGGTATCCTCGAGGCGGTGCTTGCGCGATATAAGGAGCTGCTCGCGGCCGAAAATCTATACGACGGCATCGCGCTGCCTGAAATTTACGAGCTAAACGGCGGGTTTGTGAGGGAATTTCGCGAGATTTATCTTGAAGTAGACGGCTTTTTGAGCGAATTTGAGTGGGGGCTGTTTAGCAAGATAGCCAAGCTAACGACGCTAAAAATCATCTTTCAAACCAGTAAATTTAACAAAAAACTGATCTCAAAACTGGCCGAAATTTCTGGCATTGAGGCGAGCGAGTTTAGCCTATACGGCGAATTTGAGCTAAATTTGAGCTTGCGCGAGCTAAAAAAAACGGGCGTCGTGCGCAAAAATCCGCTCGTTTTAAAAAGAAGCTTTAGCGCCAGAAGCCTGCAAGCGGCCTACGCGATGGCAAAGGCTAGCGAGTTCGTCGCCGAGGGTATCAAGCCCGAAAACATTGCCGTTATCTTGCCTGACGAGAGTTTTGCCGAGATCTTGCGCCTGCACGACCGCGGCAAGATGTTTAACTTTGCGATGGGCGAGAGCTTCACACGCACGCGTTTTTTTCAAATTTTAAAGTGCATAGTAACCGCGATAAACGACAAAATCCGCGTAAATTTGAGCGAGGATAACTATAAAAATTTCAACGAATTTGAGTTTAATCTGCATGAATTTGGCGTCGGCTCCGAGCTGTTTGAGAAATTTAAAAACGGCTTTGAGGCGCCTTGCTCGTTTGAGGATTTTAGGGCGCTTATGGAGGAGATTTTGGCGCTTGAAAGCGACCACGCCGCCGCGCAAAAAGCGCGAGAGGAGCTATTTTACGCGCAGAGTTTGGCGCGATATTTTAGCTTTACGCTGCGTCAAATTTGCGAGATATTTTTGATAAAGCTAGCTAGGCTTAGGCTTGATCACGTAGGCGGCGGCAAGATCGGCGTCATGGGCGTTTTGGAGAGTCGCGGGTTAAAATTTGATGGCGTCATAGTGCTTGATTTTAACGACGATTTGGTGCCAAAGCGCAGCGTAAACGAGATGTTTTTGAGCTCGCGCGTGCGGCAAAAAGCGGGCCTTATCGGCTACGTGGACCGCGAAAATTTGCAGAGATTTTACTACGAGAGTCTAATCGGCGGGGCGAAAAAGGCGGCGATATGCTACGCGGCAAACGAGGAGAAAATCGCGTCGAGATTTTTCGGCGAATTTAATGCCGTGGAGGATGCGAGATACGGCGACGAGAGCTATGCGGCGCTGTTTAACGGTGAATTTGACTCGGATGCCGGTTTTGCGGACGGGCAAAAATTTGAGGGCGAGATTAACCCGAGTCTTGACGAAAGAAACGAGGCTAAGCCTAAACAAGCGAAAACCGCCAAAGAGCGGAGCTTGTTTGAATTTAACGAAGCGGACGGCGAGCTAAATTTGACTGGTAAATTTGACGAAAACGCCGCGCAAAACAAAACGCCGAGCGAAAAACAGCAAGCCGTAAATTTGATAAATTTTACGCGAAAAAAGCCCGCAAAGCCTAAAATTTTCGAGCAAGATATCATCGTCAAGCATGATTTTTTCGCTATCCCGCTCTCTTTTAGCAGGCTAAATACCTATTTACAGTGCCCGCGGCGGTATTATTACAGATATATTTTGAACGTAAAACCGCCCGTGATGCCGCAAACCGCGTCCGCAGCGGACTTTGGCAACTCGCTGCACAGGGCGCTTTTTGAGTATTACTCCAAATTTGAGAGGTTTGACCTCGCTAAATTTGAAACGGTGCTAAGAGAGCCAAACACGCCGCCGCTAGAGCGCGAGATAACGATGATAAAGATGGAAAAATTTAAGGCCGTAGAAGACGCCAGATATGAGGCTGGATGGCGCGTGCAGGGGCTTGAAAAAGAGCTTGATAGCGTGTTTGCAGGCGTGCGCATAACGGGCAAAATCGACCGCATAGACGTGTGCGGCGGCGAGCTAGCTGTGATTGATTATAAAAGCGGAAAATTTGACGCTAAATCCTTGCAATTGCCGTTTTACGAGGCACTCGTGGGTAGGCCTTGCGAAGGGTACTTTTACGATCTAAAAGATAATATGAATTTGGTAGCTAGCGAGGCTAGTACTGACGCGCTGGGCGAGGCGATCGAGCAGCTAAAATCCATCAACAACACGCTGATAAATTTCGGGGAGGCGAAGGGTGCGATGAGCGAATACGAAGACTATAAAATTTTAGTGAAAGGCGAGCTATGAAGCCGTTTTTGGCCCTCGAGGCGAGTGCGGGCAGCGGCAAGACCTTCGCGCTTAGCGTGCGTTTTATCGCGATTTTGCTATCAGGCGCCGACGCGCGCGAGATCACGGCGCTAACCTTTACCAAAAAGGCCGCTAATGAGATGAAAGAGCGCATCGTGCAGACCTTTTTGCGGCTCGAAGAAAAGGGTGCGGAGCTAGCCGAGCTGGAGCAAATTTTGGGCGCGAGCAGGGATGAAATTTTAGCCATGCGCGACGCTAGGGCGACGCATTTTTTAGAAAGCGATCTAAAAATCGGCACGTTTGACTCGTTTTTCGTCGGCATCCTGCGCAGCTTTTGCTTAAATTTGGGGCTAAGCGCCGATTTTGAAGTGAGCGAAAATTTAAACGAGCTACAGCGGGGCGAGTTTGTCGCGAGCGTGAGCAAGGACATACGGCTGCTAAAAGCGCTTGCGAATTTGATAGCGACGGCCGAGCGCAGTCAGAGTAGCTTTTTTGAGAGCTTGGAGATGTTTTACGAAAATTTTGGCGAGCTAAAAAGCAGCGAAAATGCAGCGTTTCCAAACGAAAGCGGCGTAGAAGAAGCGCTAAAAAATATGCGCGAATACGTCATGGCTAGAGGCGGCGGCAAAGACGCGCAAAGCGCCGTAAAGCAGGGTAGCCCGAGCGAAATCTTAGCTCGATCTTTTATGTCGCGCGCAAGCCTTGATTATCGCACGTTTTCTAAAATTTATACGCCGGAGCTTGACGAGATGTTTTTTGAGTTAAAAGCGCGGCTAAAGCGATATTTTGACGCGCTAGAAGAGTATAAAATCGCGGAGCTGGCTAGATTTTTAAAAATCTACAAAGAGTGCAAAATCTCGCTAAACAAAAGGCTAAATTCGCTCGCTTTTAGCGACGTGACGCGCCTAGTTTACGAGCTTTTAAGGGGCGGCGAGACGGACGCGCAGATGCTTTATTTTAGGCTCGACGGGCGTATAAATCACCTGCTCATCGACGAGTTTCAATACACCAACGACGCGCAGTACGAGATCATGCGTCCGCTCATCGAAGAAATCGTCGCCGGATACGGACAAAACGGGCTTGGCAGCTTTTTTTACGTCGGCGACGTAAAGCAGAGTATTTACCGTTTTCGCGGCGGCAAAAAGGAGCTTTTCTGTAAGCTGATGCGAGATTTTCCGCAGATCAAAGCGCAAAATTTGGAGGTAAATTACCGCAGTAAAAAGGCGCTGGTTAGATTTACGAACGCCGTATTTGCTGGCAAGATCGAAAATTTTAAACCGCAAAGAACGCCACAAAAAGAGGGCGAGCGGGTAAATTTGGTGGGCGAGATGCCGTATTTTGAGGCACAGGAGGACGATCTTGGCTTCGTGCGGGTAAGCAGCGGCGATGACGTGGCGGCAGAGGCGGCGCAGCAGGTTAAATTTCTCCTGCAAAAAGGGGTTAGCAAGGACGATATCACCGTGCTTTGCTGGAAAAACGACGATATAAATAAAATCTCAAATTTACTGAGCGAGGCGGGCGTAAAAAGCGTGAGCGAGGGCGTGACGGCGCTGCTAGCGAGCAAAAACGCGCGCGCGGTAGCGGAATACGCTAAATTTTGTCTATTCGGCGAGCGAATTTATAAGCTAAATACCGAAGCGATCCTGGACGTAAACGCCGTAAAACTAAGCGTAAATCCGCAAAAATCGGCGCTTGAGAGCTTGCACTATCTAGCGGACAGGCTCGGCGTAGATATGAGCGACGCGGACGTTTTGCGACTACTTGAGCTGGCGCAGCCGTATTCAAATTTGACCGAGTTTGTCTATAATCTTGATAGATTTGAAGCCAAAGCGAGCGCAAAAAGCGGCGAGGGCGTGAAAATAATGACCGTGCATAAGTCAAAAGGGCTGGAGTTTGAAAACGTGATCGTGTGCGATAAAATGGGCGCCGGACGGCAGGGTGGGTCAAATTTCATTGCTGAATACGACGCGGGTACGGGCTCCTGGCAGGTGCGCCACAACGTCAAAAAGCAGTGCATCGACGAGGATTTTGCAAGGCTAAAAGAAAAGGCGGCGCGGCTCGAGCGTGAAGAGGATATGAACAAGCTCTACGTCGCGCTAACGCGGGCGATTGGCGGGCTAATCATCGTCAAGAAAACGGGTGCCAACGGCAGAAATCCGAGCTTTTTTGGGGCGTATGAGAGTAATGGCGAGGTTATAGAGTATCTTGATTTGGTTGATTTTAGCTTCGGCGAACCGACTCCTAGCAAGGCGCGAAATTTGACGTCAGCGGGCAAATTTGAGCCTATAGAGCTAGCTCAAATTTCAAAGCAAATCGTGGATGAAACGCCCAAAACCGAGGGTAAAAATCAAAAGGCGATTTATTTCGGCTTGGCGCTACACTATCTGCTAGAAATGGCTGAAAAATTTGACGAGGACTCGCTAAAAACGGCGCAAATTTCGATGAGAAACGCTTTTCATAAATTTTTGGACGAGGGCGAGCTTGATGAAATTTACGCTCGCGGGCTAAATTTGACAAACGAGCCTAAATTTAAGCAAATGACGCAGGGGAAGAGGACATTTAAAGAGCAGCCTTTGCGCTTTGAGGGTGCGTTAAAGCAGCTTGACCTGCTCTGCTTGGACGAAGCTGAAATATGCGTAATCGACTATAAAACGAGCGATAAAAATATAGATGAAAATATCGCGCAGGTTGAGGAGTACAAAAAAATACTGGCTCAAATTTATCCGAATTTGAGTGTGAGGGCGGCGATATTTTACGCTTTGCGGGATGAAATTCGAAGCGTTGATATTTAAATATAGCTTAAATTAAGCTATTTATAAGGTGTATTTGAATACAATCACGACTTAAAATTATCTAAAGGGTAAGAAAATGACGAAAATAACAAAACCAAACGAAGTGGAGCGCGAGTGGATCGTGCTTGACGCGGCAGGCAAGCGTTTTGGTAGATTGCTAACCGAGGTAGCTACGCTGCTTCGCGGTAAGCATAAACCAAATTTCACTCCGAATGTCGATTGCGGCGATTACGTTATCATAATCAACGCTTCTAAAGCCGAATTTACGGGCAATAATAAAGCCGAGCAAAAGCTTTATCACCGCCATTCGGGATATTTTGGTAGCACGAAGAGCGAGAAATTCGGCGAGCTTTTGGCTGACAAACCTGAAAAACTGTTTAAACTAGCCGTTCGCGGAATGCTTCCAAAAACAAAACTCGGCAGAGAGATGATAAAAAAACTAAAAGTTTACGCCGGCAGCGAGCATCCGCACACGGCTCAAATAGCTAAAAAAGAAGGAAAATAATCATGGCGAAAGTTTATGCAACCGGTAA
Organism: uncultured Campylobacter sp.; assembly: GCA_963518005.1. Classification (GTDB taxonomy): domain Bacteria; phylum Campylobacterota; class Campylobacteria; order Campylobacterales; family Campylobacteraceae; genus Campylobacter_A. The sequence continues at coordinate 2,853 of CAUQJU010000012.1, read as the reverse complement.
AAGAAAAACTGCCGTAGCAAAAGTCTGGCTAAAACCGGGCAGCGGTAAAATTTTAGTAAACGGACTTGATCTAAACACTTGGCTTGGCGGACACGAGGCTATCAAACTAAAAGTGGTTCAACCTCTGCTTTTAACAAAACAAGAGAGCTCTGTAGACGTAACCGCAACGACTCTAGGCGGCGGATACTCTGCTCAGGCTGAAGCGCTAAGACACGGTATTTCAAGAGCATTGGCTCTATTTGATGCCGACTTTAGAGCGACTCTAAAACCAAAAGGCTTACTAACTCGCGACTCACGCGTCGTCGAGCGTAAGAAATTCGGTAGAAGAAAAGCTAGAAGAAGCCCGCAGTTCTCTAAACGCTAATAGTTTGCTAAAGCCGTTTCGTCGGCTTTTAAATTTCGTAGATGAGGCATACGGTTTGATAAGACAGATATGTCTCGAATTACGTGTTAAATTTAGATTTATAAATTAGTGATAAAATCAAAAATGGCCTTGTGAAAAAACGGGGCAAAAGAAAGGATAACTTATGAAAAAGATTGCTCTTGCTTTAGTTGCTGCTACTGCGCTTTTTGCTGCTGATTCAGCTTACAATTACGAACTAACCCCGACAATAGGCGGCGTTCATCCTGAAGGAAATTTGGGAACAAATGAACAATCGGCTATCGGTTTAAGAATCGGAAGAAACCTTGAAAATTTCTTTATAGACCACGTAGAACTCGGTCTTAGCCACACTAACAAGATAAGAGAGTATGGCGTAGACGGAAAGGCTACTAGATATTTCGTTAATGCTATTAAAGATTTCGGTCTAACTGAAAAACTATCTCTTTACGGTTTGCTTGGCGCAGGATATGAGGATGTCTCAAAAAAATTCGTCAAAAACGATGACGGCGGATTTGGTCAATACGGCTTTGGTTTGAGATATCAAATTACCGATAACTTTGCTTTACGCGCTGAAGCGGTGGATGCTATTAAATTCGAGCATGCAGACCACAATGTATTCTATACTCTAGGTTTTGCAGTTGGCTTCGGTGCTAAAAATGCTCCTGTAGTTGCAGAGGCGCCAAAAGCTGAGCCTGCTCCTGTAAGCCTTGACGATGATAACGACGGCGTTTTGAATGATGTCGATCAATGCCCAAATACACCGGCAGGCGTAGTAGTTGACGAGACTGGATGCGAGAAGGTTATCGTTCTTAGAGATATCGGCGTAAATTTTGCATTTGACAGCTACAAAATAACTCCAAAATATCTTGAAGAGATCAAAAAAGTAGCTAACTTTATGGGTGAAAATCCAGGTTACCGCGTAGTTCTAAGCGGACATACAGACAGCATCGGTGCTGAGGCTTACAACCAAAAACTATCTGAAAAAAGAGCAAACGCAGTTGCTAAAGCTCTTGAAGAGCTTGGCGTAAGCGCAGATAAGATCACAACTGTAGGATACGGTGAGCTTAAACCTGTCGCTTCAAACAAAACAAAAGAGGGACGCGCTGAGAATAGACGCGTTGAAGCTAGATTTAACAAATAATTAGCCTAGCTTAAATGCATGGACGAGATTAAATTTGAACTTATTTGGTCGCTAATCTCGTCCTATTCTTTAAAAATTTTAGGCTCTATCGCTATCTTGCTTATAGGCAAATGGCTAGTGGCTAAAATCTCAAATCTTATATCAAAATTTGTTACTTCTTCTAGACTTGACGAAACCCTTTCAAATTTTTTACTAAATATCATCAAAACGCTTCTTATGGCCTTTGTGATTATAGCTGCGATTGCAAATTTAGGCGTCGAGACGTCTATGTTTGTTGCTGCGCTAGGCGCTATCGGTCTTGCTATTGGTATGGCGTTTAAGGATACTTTTTCAAACATCGGCGCAGGGTTTTTGATAATATTTTTTAGACCGTTTAAGCTCAAAGACCACATAGAAGTCGCAGGCGTGCAAGGCGCGGTCAAAGAGATCAGTATGTTTAGTACCGTTTTGCGAACGACCGATCACAAAACTATCATTATCCCAAACGGACGTATCATAAGTAGCAATATAATAAACTTCTCAAAAGAGGGTACTAGGCGGGTTGAGCTCGTATTTTCTATAGATTACAAAGACGATTTAAAGCTTGCAAAAGAGATCATTTTAAACCTAGCTGACGAAAACAAAAAGATCCTAAAAGAGCCAAAGCCATTCGTCGGGGTATGGAGCCTGGGTGAAAATAGCGTAAATTTGACCGCTAGATTTTGGTGTGCGAGCGATGATTTTTCGGATGTACAGTTTGCTATGCTAGAGAGCGTCAAGCTCACATTTGACGCTAAAGGCATCTCTATACCGTCGCCGCAGCTTAGCATCCGATATCAAGAGAAAAGGCAAGACGAGCAAATTTAATCACTCGGTTTTCTTGCATATTTTATACTTATTTGCTTGTATGGTTGATAGGTTAAATTTGACCCGCAAGCTAGTCTTACTAAATTTGCATAAAAATGCACAAGCGCGAAAAATTTACCTGCAATATTTTATAAGACTCTCTTCAATTTAAGTTCATACAAAGGAACAGTAAGTTGCAATAAAAACTATGTTCTTAGTTTTCCTCTTACTCTTCTAGGTCCGAAGTAGCATTCGTCAATCTCTATTTCGCCTGAATATTTAGAACTTTTTTCACACTCTTTAGATATAAGAATTTCTTATTTCTCTAAAGATTTTACATAGTCTTACTTTTGAAATTTTAGTTAAATTTGATATCTTTGATTCTTCTATGTCTTCTGCGAAGTACTTTAGAATTTCTCTAAATTTCTTTTCCGAAATTCGGGAACGGATTATATATTTGTTTTTCATCGAACTCATCGTAACTTAATGCTCCTTTGTGTGAGCT
>CAUQJU010000011.1:0-14156 GCA_963518005.1 uncultured Campylobacter sp. | reverse complement strand
CCGCGTAAATTCGCCCATCCCGACGCGCTCCAGCGCCGCCTCGGCCTCTATCTTGTCGTCCTTGCCGTAAAATCCAAACAGCTTTTTATCTATCCGCCCCATCAAAACGACCTCGAGCACGCGCATCGGGAAGCTTTGATTTATCGGGATATTTTGCGGGACATAGCCCACGGCCTTGCTCACGCTAGCTGGCTCCTGACCGAACACCTCGATCGTCCCGCCGCTTGGCTTGCTTAGCCCTAGCATCAGCTTTAAAAGCGTGCTTTTACCCCCGCCGTTTGGGCCGATGATGGCTAGGAAATCCTTGCAGTCGTATTCTAAATTTATGCCGTCAAATACGAGGTTTTCATCGTAACCAAAGCTCAAATTTCGCACCGAAATGTCGCTCATAAAACGCTCACCTTACCCGAAATATAAAACATAAAAACGCCAAGCCCCAGCATAACAAAAAGCGCGGCAAACTCGCAGCAAGTCCGCAGCGCTCGAAATCTCGCCGCACCCTTTAGCTTAAAGCCGCAAACGGCCGCCAGAAATATCACCGCGCCCATGCCAAGCCCCATAAACACGCCGCTAGCAAGCCCGGCCGCGTAACTGTTTAGGCTAAATGCTAGTACGAAAACCAGCAGTGTGCCCGGACACGGCACGAGCGAGCCAGCTAGTACCACCAGCCACTCGCTAGCTGTTTTTGGCGCCTCGGTAGAAGCCCTACAGGCCGCGCAGCCGCACTCGCTTTCGTGGACAGCGGGGCTAAATTTGACGGAATTTGCGCTCAAATTTGAAGCAAAAGCTAAATTTGAGCCAAAAACTTTACTCGCCCGGTTTGCGCCCTTTTCGCCCGGGACAGGCACGGCGGCAAAGCTAAATTTGGGTTTTAGCGCCGTTTTTTTAATCTTAACGTAGATCATATAAAGGCTCACGCAAACGATCGCTACGGCCGAGATTTTCGTCATCGCGCTCGCCATATCGCTGACCTTGTCCGTCAAAAACGCGTTTAAAAAAACGTAGCTAAAAAGCACGAGCAAAAATGCCCCCGCCACGTGCGCGAACCCGACCTTCATCGCAAAAACCAGCGCGCGCGAGTAGCTGCCGCCGTTTGCGACGAAGTAGCTAGCCGTTAGCATCTTAGCGTGACCCGGACCTGCCGCGTGCAAAAATCCGTAAAAAAAACTAACCGCGGCTAACAGGGCGAAATTTAGCGCATTTAGCTCGGCGCTATTTATCTTGATGAGCTCTTTTAAGCGCTCTAAAAACTGAAGGCTCATTCCTGAAACCGAGTCAAATTTAGCCCTATCCTCGGCGTCGATTTGTTCTAAATTTTGCTTATTTTGCGCCTTAACCAGCGAGCTAAGCTCGGGCTTTGCGGGTTCTATTTTGGGCGCTTTTGAAGTCATCTCAAAAAACGCCGTGCTCAAATTTACGTTTGGAACTAGATAAATTTTATCGGTTAGCGCGTAGGGGTCTGGCGAGCTTATTTTAAAGTTAAAAAATCCCTCGCGGTCAAAAATCTCGACCGTGACGACGCGGCCGTCTTTGACCGCTAAATTTAGCTCTAAAATATACTCGAAATTTAGCCTGCCGCCCTCCAGATAGACGCGTTGCGAGAGCGTTTTGGTATGCAAATTTACGGTCTCGCCCGCGCCGTCGTAGTAGCCCACGCTAGTTAGGTAGCCGCGCGGCACGATGTAGTCGAGTAGGGATTTTTGCACCTTCCATGCTTCGTTTTTGCTAAGCGCTTTGTCGGCGTTTTCGTCGTAGCTTTGTAGCGTGAGAGCGGTGAAATTTTCGGAAAACGTCCAAGTTACGACGGCCGTTTTTATCGTCTCGCCTTGCAGGTTAAATTTAATGTCGGCGTGTGCGGTCGGAGTGTAAAGCGCGCAGAGCGCACAGGCGTGCGCGAAGCTAAAAAAGGACGCAAAAAGCGCGAAAACGGCAAATATGCGTCCAAATTTCATTTACAGGCTCTTTGCGAAAATTTGCGCCGTTTTGCGTAGCTCGGCATCCCAATCAAGCGGCAATTGATCGATCTCGACGACGCTTGCGCCGCTTTCTTTAGCGACGGTTTGCGCGGCTTTTTTAGAAAACTGCGGAGCGACGAAAATTACCTTCACGCCGTGCTCTTTGGCCTCCTCGATGAGCTCTTTTAGCTCGGCAGGTTTTGGTTCTTTGCCGTCTACCTCGATCGCGATTTGCTCTAGATCGTAGCGTTTAGCAAAGTAGCCCCAAGACGGGTGATATACGATAAATTCGCGGTTTTTGACGTTTGCTAGAGTGCTTTTGATAAAGCCGTCAAGCTCGTCAAGCTTAGCTTCAAATTTAGTCAAATTCGCCTCGAAAAGCGCCTTGTTCTCAGGATATTTTTCGCTTAGCGCGGCGGCGATATTTTTAGCTTGGATCTTTACCAAGACGGGATCTAGCCAGATGTGCGGGTCAAATTCGCCGTGGTGATGATCGTGATCGTGGTGATCGTGACCTGCGTGCTCGTGCTTATGCTCGTGATCGGCATCGTGGCTTGCATGTTCGTGTTTGGCGTCATGGTGATGATCGTGGTCCGCGTGCTCGTGATGTCCTTCAAATTTGATCTTTTCCACGCCCGCGTCGGTTTTTACGATTTTAAGGTTTGGATAAGATTTTTGAAATTTCGGCAGCCAAGCATCTTCAAACTCAATCCCGATAGCAAAATAAAGGTCGCTTTTTTCAAGCGCGGTCATTTGCTTCGGCTTTGGTTCGTACGTGTGCGGATCGGCTCCTTTGCCAACCATCACGTTTACCTCGACCGCGTCGCCCGCGATTTGCTTGACGAAATACTCCTGCGGCAAAATGCTGACGCTAACTTGCCCTTTGGCGTAGAGCGCGACTAAGCCCAAACATAAAAACGCGAAAATTTTTCTCATTTTTATCCTTTCCGTGTTAAAATTTGGGCGAAATTATATCAAAAGCAACTTAGTTGCAAATTAATTTTTCTCAAGGTATAATACCCTAAAATTCTTAACGCGGAGGAAAATATGGGCGAAAATTTGGAAGAAAAAGCCGGTTTTGAGGAGCTTTTAACGAAAAATGATATCAAAATCACTCCGCTTAGACTAGAAATTTTACGCATTTTACGCGCCGCCGCCGCACCACTTAGCTATGATGAAATTTTGGCCCAAATAGGCGCAAACAAAACCACGTTTTACCGCTGTATGGACCTTTTTGAGGCTAAGGGCATCGTGTTAAAAAGCGAAAATAACCGCAAGAATTTCTACGAGCTTGAAAGCGGGGCAAAGGCGTATTTCGTCTGCGACGTCTGCCACAAGATGACCAATATCGACATGCCGCGCCTAAAACAAAATCACGTCAAAAGCGTCGTGGTTAAGGGCGTTTGCGACGACTGCTTTTAAAATTTACGCTTAAATTTGACGATAAATTCCGAACCTAAATTTGCTTATCGACATTAAATTTAAAAAGCGACTTCCAAAAAAATTTTGCCGCAAATTTATAAAAAGCGATTGCCGCGTCAAATTTAAAACTCAAATTTGACGCAGATGATTTAAAACTAATCCTCGTAAAGCTTTGCAATCTCCGGCGGTATCGCGATCGGACGACCGCGCGCGAGATCATAAAATACGTAAGTCGTCACCGCGCTGGCAACCGGCGCTCCGTCTTTACTAAACTCGTAAAAACGCTTCGAGCAGCTTCTTTTTTCGGGCTGCGTCCAGGTTTTCACGCGCACCTTATCGCCCAAAAACAGCTGCCCCAGATAGTCTATCTCGTGCCTGCGCACCATCCACGTGCGGTTTTGTGCGAGATTGGTCTCGATGAGGTCGCCCACGGCGCTTGAGTGCGCGTTTGCCGCTTCTTGCATCCAGATGACGTAGTGAGCGTTATTTGCGTGATGATTCACGTCGATGGCATCCTCGCCCACGGTAAATTCGTAGTAAAAAATTTTCATTTTCGCTCCTAAAAACGCTAAAATTGTAGCAAAAATTTAAAGGCAAACAAAATGAAAGAGATGTGGGACAAAAAGGCGTCAAGCTATACGAGATTTACGGGCGAGCCAAGCGTTTTTCATAGAGGGCTTTATGCCAAGATCGCCGAGTTTGGCGTCAAATTTGAGAACAAAAGCGTCGTAGATATCGGCTGCGGCACGGGCGTGCATACGCTACTTTTAGCGCAAATTTGCCGCGAAATAACCGGCATGGATATCTCGGGCGAAATGCTAAAAGTCATGCTAGAAGACGCGGCTAAATTTAATATTTCAAATTTAACCGCCGTGCAAAGCGATTTTAAAAACTTTAATCCAAACCGCGTTTACGACGTGGCTTTTAGCACGATGAGCCCCGCGATCGCGGACGAGGAGGATTTTAGTAAATTTATAAATTTGGGCGAAAAAAGGGTCTATCTTTGGTGGAATAAACCGCGAAATTCAAGCGTTTTGGAGCTTTTTTACGAAGGATTTGAAAGGCGAAGCTTTAAAGAAAAGGCAAATTTCTTTGAAGAGTACTTGCGCCGCGAAAATATCGCCTTTAACTCCTGCGTGCTCGAGGAGTCTCGCGAGCAAAAACGCACGCTTGAGGAGATGACGCAAAACGCGCTTTGGCATTTGGAGATAGCAAATTTCGCGCACGAGGAAAACGCGGTCAGATCGCGGCTAGAAAGCATCGCGCAGGACGGCTTCGTGACGGAAAAAATCGTCTCTTCAATGAAGCTTTTGGTTTTTTAAGATATAATCGCTTTATTTATTTAAAATTTAAAAAGGATTTTTGTTGGCGCGAGCGTTTTTGCCGATATTTTTTTGCATTTTGCCCTTTTTTTGCGCCGAGGTTTTCGCATCCTCGCTAAGTCCGGCGACGCCGCTTAAATACGACGACGAAAAAGCGTGGCTAGGCAAAAAGCTCTTTTTTGACGCGTCGCTAAGCCCCGGCGGCACGGTATCTTGCGAGAAATGCCACAACCTTTACTGGGAGCTAAGCGGCACGAGCAAAAAAAACCTAAAAATCTCCGCCGATAAAGAAGCCAGCCCACCTACGGCGCTAAATTCGGCGTTAAATTTTATATTTTTTAAAGACGGCCGCGTAAAGGATATAAAAGAGCAGGTAAAACAGAGTCTAACCGGCAAAGAACAGTTGGGCGAGGAGCCTAAAAAGCTAGAAGAAAAGGTCGGTCTAAACGCGGTTTACAAAAAAGAGTTCGAGCGGCTTTACCCGGGCGGCGTAAGCTTTGAAAACATCGCCGACGCGCTGGTAAATTTCGAAAAAGCCCTCGTCACGCCAAACGCCAAATTCGACAAATTTATCGGCGGCGACGAAGACGCGCTGGATGCGGAGCAAAAACGCGGGTTTGAGCTATTTAAAAAAATCGGCTGTATAAACTGCCACAGCGGGGTCAATCTAGGCGGTAATATCTACTACGAGCTAAGCTCCGGCGATAAAGGCAAACAGGTTCGCTACAAAGTACCTAGCCTAAGAAATATCGAAAAGACCGCGCCCTATCTTTATAGCGGCGAGATAGCGGATCTAAAAGACGCGATAAAATTTATCGCCAAAGAGCGTATCGGCTACGAGTTAAGCGACGAGCAGACGCAGTTGCTTTATAAATTTTTGCTTGCTTTAAGCGGCGAACGACCGGAAATTTTAAAATGAAACACAAGATAATCTTTCACAAAATTTTACTTTTCATCATCGCTTGTATCGCGTTTTTCGGTACGGTGATGACGCAAAAAGCCACCAAAGACGTAATCAAAGCCTACGAATACAAAGGCGCGATAGAAGACATGATAGACTCCGACGACGAGATAGACTTTGCGCTAAAAAGGACGTTTTTGCAGGCTGATTACGATGCGACGATGAGATATGCGGCCAGTCTTAAAAACGATTTGTTAAATTTAAGCTCCGGCAAGCTGGCATCGTTTGAGCGGCTAGCTATCGGCGAGGGAGCGATAAACGAGATACGAGAAGCGTTTGATAAAAAAAGCGAGCTAATCGATAAATTTAACTCCCTTAGCGCTCTGGCAAAGCTTAGTTTTGAAGAAACGATGCTGAAATTTAGCTCTTTAAACGACTCGCGTTTTAGCGAACTGCTGCCTAAAATTTTGCTGATTAGATACGGTATAAACGCCGACATAAACGGCGCTAAAGAGCTGCTAAAAAGCTATGAGAGTCTAAATTTAAACGAGCGCGAGAAAGATTTTTTACAAAGCGCGCAAAGGCTGCTGCGTCGCTACGAGGAAGCAGACCGGACGCTAGCTAGCATACAAGACCTAAATCTAAGCAAAAAGCTATACGAGCTAAGAAGTAAAAACGATGCCTACGTAGAGCGCGTAACGTCGAATTTACGCGGTACGACGATTTTTGTGTTCGTACTTTTCGGGATTACGGCGGCGTTTATTTATCTATCGTATATTAGGGCTAGAAACAACATCAGACTGCTAAATCGCTTCGAACAAGCCGTGGATAACAGCTTTAACTCCATCGCTTTTACCGATCTAAATAAGCAAGTCAGATACGTAAATAAAATTTTCGAGCAAAACACGGGTTATAAATTTGAAGAGATAAGCGGCAAAAATATAAATTTACTAAAATCGGGATTACATCCGCAAGAGTTTTATCAAAGAATGATAGACACGATAGAAAACGATAATATCTGGCGCGCCGATGAGCTAATCAGCAAAACCAAAAGCGGTAAATTAATACGCGAGCAGGTCGTTTTCTCGCCGCTTTTTAACGAAAAAGGCTACAAAGACGGCTACATGGCGATCAAATTTGATAGAACCAAAGAGATAGCGATAACAAAAGAGCTCGAAGATAAAAACAAGCAGCTACAAAACGAAGCCCTCATAGACAAGCTGACGGGATTTGGCAGCTATTTCGCGCTCACGCAGCGCATGGAGCGCCATCCTAGCGGGATGATAATCTACATAAACATAAACAATTTTATGGATTTTAGATTTTTTTACAAGACCAAAACCGTAGACCTTATCATCGCCTCGTTTGCCTCTACGCTAAAGCTTTGTATAGATACTTACGCGATGGATGCGGATATCTACAGAGTGCAGTTTGACGAGTTTTGCATCTGGTATAACGGCGAGGACGCAAACAGGGACGCTAAGCGATTCGTAGATTATTTCAAAACGCAAAACCTCTACGTAACCGTAGACGGCGAGCGCGAATCCATACCTAACATAAAAATAACCTTAGGCGTCAGCATGCCTCAAGACACGGTGCAGACAAATCGCCTAACTCAAGCCATGCTAGCACACCACGAGGCCGTGCAAAGGGGCGAAGCGGCGCAGTTTTATACCGAAAATAGCTACATCGAACAGCAGTATTATCACAACCAAATCATGTCGCGCACCATCGAAAGCGCCCTATATAACGACACCGTTATCGTCGAGTGCCAGCCCATCTACGACGTATCCGGCCAAAGCGCGCGGATCAAATACTACGAAGTGCTCGTGCGCCTCATCGACGAAAACGGCAAGATACGCTATCCAGGCGAATTTCTTGATATCGCAAAGAAAATCTCGCTTTATAACGACATAACCAAAAAGGTCATCGAACACGTCTTTAGGCTGGTCGAGAGATTTGAAAACGTGGGTTTTTCGATGAACCTTTCAAGTAGCGATATCACAAACGAGTGCATAAGAGAACTCATCGAGAAAAAACTACGCGTATGCTCTAGCCCTGAGCGCGTGTATTTTGAGATATTAGAGAGCGAAGGCGTGGACGATTATAATATCGTAAATGATTTCATCAACAAGGTTCGCGCCTACGACTGCAAAATCTCGATCGATGATTTCGGTAGCGGCTACTCCAACTACTACCGTATCTTGGAGCTTGATATCGACACGATCAAGATCGACGGCTCGATTATCAAAAAATTACCGTTTGATCAAAACGCCCGCTACTTGCTGCAAACCATCATCGACTTTGCCGCAAGACAGGGCTACAACGTCGTGGCGGAGTTTGTTAGCTCAGAAGAGATCCTAGCCGAAATAAAAAAATTCGGCATCAAATACGCACAGGGATTTTTGCTAGGCAAACCGATGCTGCCAGATAACATAAAAGAGTAAATTTGCGTGCGGCGGCTATACTGCGCTAAATTTGACGGCGGCGCGCGTATGGGAGAATAAGTTTGACCAGAACGGATTTAGCCTTAGTTTGCGTACTAGCCTTTTGTTTTATGCCAAAAGCGCAGGGATGGGCTGGTTTGCGACTATCGCGATATGTTTTTGGATTATAGGCTACTTTTGCAAATGATATTTTTTAGGGATTTTTTAAATTTGCTTTTTAATGCTAAATTTAACGCGGTTTACGTCCATTAAATTTAGCTCGTCCTAGTCAAATTTGTCCGCCCAAATTTGACTAATCCCGCATCCAAACCGCCAAAAATCCGAGCAAAAATATAATTAAAAACAATCCCGCCTGAAAATAAAAATTCTTTTTTAAATTTTCGTTTATCAGAGAGCAAAGCTCGGAGATAAAGATGTACAGTTCGCTCACGCATATCCTTTTGACTGCAAATTTTACGTCAAATTTGAGCGAGGCGACGAAAAGCCGCTCAAATTTGGCTTGGATTATAAATTTGAGCTTGGCTCGTCTTTAAATTTCCTTCTAACAAAAACGGCGCAAACCGCAAACGAAACCGCCGTCAAAGCGTAAAATATATAGCTAAAAACAGGATTTGCCCGCGTCTCGCCCTCTTTTAGCTTTTTAACCGAAACGGCGTTTCTAAACATATCTAGCACCGCGATACGCCAGCCGTAGTATTTGATCTGCGCCCTGCCTTCGCCGACTAGACTCTGTGCGGCAGCTTGGACATCGGCGGAGTCAAATTTAAAATAAAGCGGCAAGCCCCAGCCCGTGTCTTCGTTTCGATACGGCATCACTTTCGTTCCGTTAATCTCGCGCGTGTAGATAAAATACGTATTTCGCGTCAAATCATCAGATTGATTTTGGTTGTCCGAAAAATCGTCTTTGTCCATGCGCCTAACCTCGCCGCCCGTGATGACCGCCTCGTCGTAGTGCGGAAAAGCGTAGTTTATCGCCGCAAACGCCGTAACGTGCAGGGCAATCAAGAAGCCAAAGATAAAATTTCGGAGATATTTTTTAAATTTTTGCATTTTCGTCCTTTGGACGAATTTTACAAGATAGAAGTTTATAATAAGCTAAGCCCCTAAAACAGGGGCTTAGGCGGATTAGGCTTTGGCCTTGCAGCCGCAGCTTCCCGCGATAAATTTAAGAATCTGGATAAAGAAGCAAACGCCGCCGATGATGAAGATCGTATCGCCGATCATCCTTAGCCAGCGTAAATTTTGCAAGTGATCCATCTGCAAAAACTCCGCGCTTCTAGCGTACCACATGCCCACATCTATCGCGGCGACGGCTTGATAAAGACCGATCGGAAGCAGCGACGCTAAAATCATCAGCATTAGTCCCGCGTTTAGCGACCAAAAGCCCACTTTCATCAGCTTGTCGTTAAACTCTTGCCCTTTGAAAAGGTAAAGCGCCACGAGCCAAACAAAACCTAGAGCCAAAAAGCCGTAAACGCCGAAAAGCGCCGCGTGTCCGTGCACCGAGGTGGTGTTTAGACCCTGGATGTAGAACAAAAATAGCGGCGGGTTGATAAGGAAGCCAAATACGCCCGCGCCCAGCATATTCCAAAACGCCACCGCGATAAAGCAGTAAAGAGGCCATTTGAGATTTTTCGCCCAGCTTTGCGCAAACTGAAGCGAATACTGATGGAAGGCCTCTGCTCCAAGAAGCACCAAAGGCACGACCTCAAGCGCAGAAAAGCTAGCGCCTACCGCCATGATCGGAGTGGTCGTTCCCGCAAAATAAAGGTGGTGAAAGGTGCCCGGGATGCCGCCGATAAGAAATAAGCTAGCGCTTGCCAAGGTCGAATAGGTCGCAAATTTTTTACCGACTAAGCCTAAAGATGCAAACACGAACGCAAGCGACGCGGTCGCAAACACCTCGAAAAAGCCCTCGACCCAAAGGTGAACGACCCACCAGCGCCAGTATTCCATCACCGGTAGCGGACTTCTTTGTCCGTAAAATAGCCCCGCGCCGTAGAAAAGTCCCACCGCGATAGCAGAAGCCGTAAAGATAGCTAGCAGGTTTTTATCGCCGTCAGCCTTAAATCCGCCGACGAATCCGCGAAGTACGAGCGCCATCCAGATAACAAGACCCACAAACAAAATAAGCTGCCAAACCCTGCCAAGCTCGATATACTCGTATCCTTGGTGACCGAGCCAAAAGCTAGTAGACGTTTCCATCTTACCCGCTATCGCCATGTACTCGCCGATAAAGCTACCCACGACTAGGAAAAGCAGCGCGTAAAATAGCAGATCCACGCCTAGTTTTTGAAATTTAGGATCCTTGCCGCCGTTGATGATAGGCGCTAGGAAAAGCCCGGCCGCCAAAAAGCCCGTCGCGATCCAAAAAATGCTCGCCTGGATGTGCCAAGTGCGCGCCAAAGAGTACGGTATGTGCTCGGATAAATTTATACCGTAAAACTCCTGCCCCTCGACCGTGTAGTGCGCCACGAAGCCGCCTATCATGATCTGGAAAACAAAAAGCGCGAGCGCTACGAAAAGGTATTTGCCAAGCGCCTTTTGAGACGGTGTCAAATTTAGCTTTGAAAGCGGATCGGCGTCGATAGGAGCGAGTTTCTCGTGATCTTTTTCGCCGTAGAAATTTGAAAACCAAACTAGTAAGCCCACGCCCGCAACCAAAATCGTAACGCTAATAATCGTCCAAAATACGTTTTCTTGCGTCGGGACGTTGTCGATTAGCGGCTCGTGCGGCCAGTTGTTCGTGTACGTAGCTTCGCTATTTGGGCGATTCGTCGCCGTAGCCCAGGTCGCCCAGAAGAAGAAATCGTTTAACTGCTCGCGGTTTTCCTCTTTTGCCAGCGTGTTGTTTTTCATCGCGTAGTTTTCGCGTAGCTTCTGGTATTTCGGATCGTTACCGAAAAGCCCGTTATACTCATCACGCACTACCTTTGCCGCCGCGATCCTCTCGTCGCTGATCGTTATAACGCCGTTTTTTAGCGTATTCGTGCGGTATTCGCTCTTGGTTAGAGCCTTGATGTTGGCTTGTTGCTCGGCGTTAAGAGCATTAAATTTAACTCCGTAAAGCTGATTTGCCTTGATATCCATAAACGCGACTAGCTCTTTATGTAGCCAATCAGCCGTCCAGTCAGGCGCCTGATACGCTCCGTGTCCCCACACCGAGCCTACCTGCATACCGCCGATGCTTTGCCAGGCTTCCTGGCCTTTGTAAATTTGCTCTTGCTCGACTATTATTTTGCCGTTTTTATCGGCGAAACTCACCACCGGCGGCGCTTCGCGGTAAACCTCTACGCCGTAATAGCCAAGTATCCCGAAGGCGATAGTAACGACTGCTACCAGCGCCCACCAATACTTCTTGTATTCACGCATACTTTTCTCCTTTGTGATATGAAAATTCGGGCGATAGTTTATCCAAAACGAGAATTTAATCGAATGATTTGCGTCAATAAAAGGATAAAATCTGTCCTTAAAATATTGCTTATTTTAAAAATGTATAATTACGAAAATATATTGTGGGAGATTTTATGCTTAAAGTCGAGATTATTTATAAATTTTGCCTGGTTTGCGCGCTGATTTTGGGGCTTAGTTTGCTCGCGTTTTCGGGACTAAATTTCGCGCTGGGAGAGTACGGCGAGTTTTGGATGAGCGCGCATAAATTTGCGGGCTTTTTAGTTGCGCTCGCAGCCGTTTTTCACGTGATAAATCGCAAGAAAAAGCTCGTTAAGCTCGCAAACGAATTCATAGACGTCGTCACTCGCCGCAAAAATCCCAGCATGTGCAACATGGACCGTATCATCGCCTCGCTAGAGCCCTACACTATCGCCCAAATCTCGCAAAAACTGGGTTTTGATGAGACCGAGTTTTGCCGCACATTGCGCGAAAACGGCGTCAAATTTAATAGTGCCGACCAAACCCTACGCCAAATCGCTTTTTTAAACGACGAAAAGATATTTTTCGTGCTGGTTCTTATCGTCGAGGCGAAATTCGGCAAGAGATTTTGCGGCGAGCTTAAATTTAAGGGCGCTAAATTTAACGGCGTCAAAAAAGCGGCTTAAGCTCGCCCCAAGCGACGCAGGGGTTAAATTTGAATTTTTGAAAGGACTCAAATTTTAAAAATAACCGAAATTTTAATTATAACTTTTAACGTTTTGCTTTTTGGCGGGACTACTTGGACGATGTTTTGGCGCAATCCTAGCAAACTTAGCCGACGCCAACTCGCCGCCGCAGCTCATCTCTTCTTCGTCATTATCTAGCTTAAATTTAAAGCAACCCTCGGCGGTTTCTCGCGCTTTTTCGTAGTTAAATTTACCGAATCCAAACTCGCCTTTTTCGTTAAAATTTGAGCGCATTAAATCCCCCGAAGCTCTTTTACGTTTAAATTTCTAAATCCGCCGCCCGCTTCTTTTTTGACGAGCAAAGTTGCCTTAAAATCCAAAAATACCGGCTTTAGCGCGCCGATTAAATTTACAAGTTCATTAGGCGAAAGAGGTTTAAAATTTTCATCCGCGAGCGCCTCGATAAAATTTAATCCCAAAAGCTCGCGTACGCTTAAATTTGACTTTTCTAACTCAAATTTGCCTCTAATCTTGCCGTCGTTTCCGCTAAGCCTCAGCCCTATGCCGGCTGGCGCGCCGATGACACCGCGAGCGCCGCTTTTTAACTCTTTTAAAAATACGTTTTGTGTGCTTGCTGTCTTAAATGCCCGCTCCGTGCTTAAAAATATCTCTTTCGCGCTTCTACCAAAATTTATCAGCTCTTGGACATTTGCGATATCTTTTTCAAAGGTCGCCGCGATGCCGGGTTTGGCGCCGGATGTGCATTTGTGCCATAACAAATCAAGCGCAAAATTTAGCGCGCTCTGCTTCTGCGACTCGGTAAGCCGGGCTTTTAGGCACATAGAGCTGTTATGCGAGGTGCAGTTGATGCGAAGATCTAGCAAAACTAATGGCGCGTGACGAAATAAACGGGCGCGAAAGAGCCGATAAACGCGGCTATCTCTTCTGCCGGCAGTCCCGTGGAAAATCTCGCCGCCAAGCTCGCCCATATCGTCGATACAAAGTAGAAATTTAATTTTCATTTTAGCTTCCTTAATATTTAAGTAGAATTTAACTATTCGTAAAAAAATTATATCTTTATATTTTAGTAATATTAAACGCTAGAAAACATATTTTATAAAGTATAAAATAAAAATTTAATTTTTAAGGAGATAACGTGAGAAAAAATCGATCTGATCGCATGTTGCGCCGCGGTGGCGCTGTACGGCGAGGTTTTTACGCTGGGTAAAGTCGAAGTCACGCAAAATGTAGGCGGCTTACAAAAAAGCGATGCAAACGTCGCCGTAATCAATGAAGAGCAGATGCAAAAAGATAACATCAAACGCCTTTCACAAGTTGCTTACAGCACACCGGGCGTCTATGTAGACAAAAAAGGCCCGCGCGCCGAGCAAAATTTCTACGTTCGCGGCTTTGACGCGCGCAGAACTCCGCTTTTTATCGACGGCATTCCCGTTTACGTGCCTTATGACGGCAACGCCGATTTCGGGCGATTTACGACCTTTGATCTAAGCCACATAGATATCTCAAAGGGCTCTAGCTCGGTGCTTTACGGCCCAAACACGATGGGCGGCGCGATAAATTTAATCACCAAAAAGCCTAGCAAAGAGCTTGAAGGAAGCCTAGGCTACGGCTTTGAGACGGGTAAAAACGCAAAAACCTACGGCAATAACGTCGATTTTAGCATCGGCACGAAGCAAGAGCTATTTTACGCACAAGCAGGCGGCAGCTACATGGAGGACGCGGGACAGCAGCTATCTCGTAAATTTAACCAAAAAGTAACAAGCAACGAGGACGGCGACAGGTGCGACAACTCCGTGCAACGCGATAAGAAATTTAATATAAAATTCGGCTTTACGCCAAACGAGACCGACGAATACGCCGTAGCGTACGTAAATCAAAAAGGCGAAAAAGAGCAGCCTATGTATACCGGCAGATACGCGGCTTTCTCTCAAAAAGACCGCTTGTGGGAGTGGCCGCAGTGGGATAGACAGAGTATTTACTTCTTGTCGCATACGGAATTCGCAAATAGCCTTTATATAAACACCAAAGCC
>CAUQJU010000010.1:0-14574 GCA_963518005.1 uncultured Campylobacter sp. | reverse complement strand
TGCACGCAGTGCAGCAACCTCTCACGTCGTAGGGGTTGGGGGATTGTTAAGGGGGGCTCTTTTGCTTCGGCTTTGCCTCGCCTTGTGCTTAGCCGCACTTTGTTTGCTACTGCTAGGACGCACTCTCTTTGAGAGCTGCAAAGCAGAGCGTAATTCAAGCCCCTTCCCCCTTAACAAGAAAATCAAGATATTAAAAATGCAGCAAAATAGTGCGGAAAATTTGCATTTAAATTTGAATGCAAATTTGCAAATTTGACTCGCCAAGACCCGCACCTTGAAAACGTCAAATTTAAATTTTTGACGCAGTAGCACCGAATTTAGACCTGCAAGCAGTGCAGCAACCTCTCACATGCAGTGGGGTTAGAGAGGGCTTCTGCGTCGCTGCGTTAGCAGCTGCAAGCAGACGGGAGAAGGTCTTGCCTTCGGCAGTTGCGAGTGCATAGCACGACGCAAAGGAAGGCGACGCTCTACTTTAGCTTCACTACGTTCGCTACCGTAGCTGCACTCTGACAAAGCAGCTTACAAGCAAAAACCGCCAGCGCTCGCCACTGCTTAATAAAGCTGCGAACATAAAGCGAAAGTTGAGGCAGTGTACATCCAAGCCCCTCTCAACAAGAAAATCAAGATATTAAAAATACGGCAAAACAGTGCAGAAAATTTACATTCAAATTTGACGTCAAATTTGTAAATTTGAGCCGCCGAAACTCGCGTTAAAAATATCAAATTTAACTTCGCCGTATCGATAAATTTAGCAGCCTTTGTCCTTTAAAACGCCGTTATCGTCGCCAAAAGTCCAAAGATGATGCCGGGCAAATTCGCAGCCGCTAGCGGGTAGTCTCTTTTAGCTTTTAGCAGGCCGTAGCTAGTCCAGATCGTGCAGTTTATCGCTGCGGCTAGAGGCTGGATAAAAGGCGTTTTGTTGCCATCAAGGTTGCCCATTATCTGCGGGATGTAGGAAATATACATAATGACCGACAGGCACGTGCCTATCCAGCCTAAAATTTGTAAATTTTTCTCGCTCATTTTTTCTCCTTTGAAATAGAGGCGGCATTATATCCTTTTAAGTTGTGATAATCAAGCGCTAAATTTGCCCGCGGCGGGCGCGAATTTGCGCTAAAGCAAAGCTAAATTTAGTAAAATACGCCGATTTTAAAGGAGGACGAAATGGCTTACGTAACCTACGACAAGGCAAAATGGCACTGGGGCGCGGAAACTGCGCCGACTGACATCCCGCAGGAAAACGGCGCGACGCACATCGCGTTTTTCTTTCGCTGGTGCATGGAGCGCAAGCTTTGTTCCAAGGAGTTTGCGGCGGATTTTTCGGCGGATTTTGCGCGGATGGACGATAGCTTTGATTACCGCCGGTATTTTTTTGACGCCATGGATGGCGTGCTAGGCAGCGACGCGCTAAATGCCGCGGGCAAGGCCTTTGCGAAGGCCTACTACACCACGGACCGCACGAAATTTGCTAAAACGCACGGCTGGTATTTGCAAGATTACGCGGATTTCGTCTCGGATAAATTCGGCGAAAAAGACTTTAACAACGCCTATTTTTACATAGAAAATTCGCCGCAAAATTACGCCGAGATCAAAGAGATCATCGACCGCCGCTACGAGGAGTTTTTAGAGGCCAAAAAAGCTAGCAAAAGTGCGGATAAATAAAGCTAAATTTGTGCCGAGCAAAGTTAAAAGGCGGGGTTTAAATTTACGCGCGGACGAGTCTAAGCGATTTAGCCCTGGCCGAGCGCAGATCGTAAATTTTAGATCGGTTACGGCGTTTGCGGATTTAGTCGCACCTCGTAGCAAGGCCAAACTTAGACCGTTAAGCTAAATTTGACGGCAAGCCGCTTCTAGTTGGCCCCTCGCTACTTAAACCGCGGAGTCAAATCTCCCGCGCCCAGCGGTGACCTCCGCCGCTTTAGGCAAGCTCCGCTCTATTAAATTTTTCCCCTGACATTTTATCTCCTTTTATCTATTTGCTTTGTAAATTTGAGTTTGAGTCTGATTTGCTTCGGTTGCTATCTACGTAAATCACCTGAGCCATGCCCTTTTTGGCTCTACCTATGGCGCTCTTGATCCCGTCTCGCTTTTCCATTTCGTTTGCCCATTTGATAAAAGCCCTAATGTCTTTAAACGTAGCATTTTGATCAGGGCAATGCGGATTATAGAAATTTATTTCTTTGTCAAATTCTTCTATCTTTTTCGGGTCTATCGGCTTTGGTTTGTATTGTAAAAGACCGTCTTGATATATGTGCCAGTAATGAGCATATTTGTATTTATTATTGGTTCTTTGTATCTTTTCTTAAGCCTCTTCGTCTCTGCCTTGATTCATTTTATAGATATAGTTTTCTTTATAATCAATCCATCCCTTACGCTTTTTATAGCACTCCTCATACGCCTTCTTTAGCTCCTCTTTCGTAGGTTGCCCTATGATGTCGTATTTTAAAAGAAGCTCTAGCATGGGTTCGTAGTTTGGGTAGTTTTGCAGCGCCACGTATAAAGAGCGTAGAAAGGTTGAATTTTCATCCCTTATGCCGGTAAATAAAGACGGCGTTTCTTTAAGTTTTGGTTTATACCCGCCAGCAAGGGCAAGCTCGACTATTTCTACGTAGTTATGACTTACTATATATCCCATAGGGTCGTATGCGTCTTTTGATTCCGTATTAACTTGATAGTTGTCTTCAAATATTATCTTTACGTCGTCTCCGTCTATGATAAGTTTTTCGATATTGTTATAAAACGGAGGATATATGTAGTATTGCACCGCCTTTACTTCCTCAAATTTAACCCCGCTATCAAGCAGTAGCTTAGCGGTTTTTGTCGAGTTATTTTCTATGGCGTAGGCTAGGGGCGAGAGTTTGTAGTTATCTTGCGCGCGAGCGTTTGCGCCCATATCTATAAGTCTTTTTGCCGTGGCTTCGTCGTCGTAAAAGCTAGCGTACATCAAAGGAGTAACGCCGTCTATTAGTGGAGAGTCTATGCTAATGTTATTATCTTGCATAAATTTTAAAATTTGATCCGTTTGCTTTGATTTTAAAAGCTTGCGGAAATTTTCAGCAAATGCGTCGTCTTTTATCTGCTTATCTATATCCCAGTATCTAAAAGCAAAATCGTCCACTTCTTCTTGCGTTACGTATTTGCTTAGCTCTGAGCCGGGGATTATTTTAGTATCGGCGGTGACTACGAAGCGAGTGGGCGAGCTAAATTTAGAAAACAGTCCGTACTTATCCGCCAAAAGATAAAGTCCTAAAAACAGCGCGGCGTATAAAATAGTTTTAAATATTTTTAGCAAGTCGTGCAAATTCGATCCTTTTGCTTTCTTAAATTTGCGAAATCTTAGCCAAATGGCGGTTAAATTTGAGTGAATTTGGGGGTGGTAAATTTAAAAAAGCAAGGACAATAAATCAAGGCAAATTCGGCTAAATTAAAAGCCGAATTTAAACAATCGGCGCAGGCTAAATTTAACCTTTGCCGCGAGAAATTATCGGTACAAATTTACACGCCCAAAGCCTGGCGCGCAAAAGCTAAATTTACCTAGTTAGCTTTAACAGATATCCCTCCTGCGTCTTTTCTACCGAGTGCTTGTAACTGCCGTCAAGATCGAAAACTACGCGGTAAAAGCTGCCGTGCGAGCCAAAAAGCGCCGTTTTAAACGCGCCGCAGTCAAGTTCGTATTTTTTCGTATAGGAGTCCACGCTCGATGCAAAATCGATCACGACGCGCTTGCCGCCGCTAATGGAATAATCTTTGACCTTGGCGTCCTTGGTCGCGATTTTGACCCGATCTTTGCCGATCTCAAAGATCGTTTTTTTGTATTTGATCTCTTTTAGCGCGGATTTGGCTTCGGGCTCAAGAGGCTTGATTACTACGTCATTTAGAGGCAAGGTCGTCATGTTACGCTCGCTAGGCCTTGGCGCGACGTCTATCGCGGCTATCTTAGACTCTTCTTTAGTTACGGAAACGTCGGGCTTTTCTACGACGACGGGCACTGCGATCTTGCTTAGCAAAAACTCGTCTTGCCACGAGATGCTTTTGTTTACGTCGACGGTTTTTTCCTTGACGCTGCCGTCTACGCTTTTGTATTTTAGCGTGACGGAGATAAAGTTTCTAGCATCGGCGGGAAATTTAAAACTCTGCTTCTCAAAAGGAGGCAAATTTTCTACGACGTTGGTGCTAGCCGTGTTCGCGTTTAGTTCGCTAGAGGGCGCGAAGGGATTTTCTCTGCCCAAAGCCAGCCCGCAGGCCAGCGCCAAAAGCCAAATTTTACCGATTTTCATAACTCCCCCGTTTTTAAATTTATAAAGTTAAATTTACCCGCCGCTGCTAGGCTCAAGCTCTTTTAGCTCAAAATACGCCTTTTGCAGCTGGGCGTTTTGCGCTTTTAGCGTCTCGATATCCTCTTGCAAACGAGCGCGCTGATCTTGCAGGCTTAGCATCACGTCTAACGAGCGCTTGCCAAAAACTATGTTGCCGACGTAAACGCCAAAACAGACCACGCAAAACGCTATAAGCATAAATCTGAAAAAAAGCCTGAAATCAAACGGCTTTTTCTCAACGTATTCGTCTTGCGCCTCGCTCAAATTTCATGCCCCAAAAACTCGTCCGTCTCGCGCTCGATCTCGAGCAGGCGGTTGTATTTTGCGTTGCGTTCGCTCCTTGAGGTCGCGCCAGTTTTGATCTGGCCCGTATTCATCGCGACGGCGAAGTCCGCGATAAAGCTATCCTCGCTCTCGCCGCTTCTGTGGCTCATCACGCAGCGGTAGCCTTTGCGCTGTGCCAGGCGGATCGTCTGCATAGTTTGGCTTACGGTGCCGATTTGGTTTGGTTTGATTAGGATCGCGTTGCCTACGCCCTTGGCGATGCCTTCGCGCAAAATTTTCTCGTTCGTTACAAATAGATCGTCGCCCACGAGCTGCACTTTAGCCCCAAGCCTGCTAGTTAGCTTCGCCCAGCCAGCCCAGTCGTCCTCGCTTAGGCCGTCTTCGATCGAAAATATCGGATACTTCTCGCAAAGCTGCGCGTATCGCTCTATCAGCTCTTCGCTTGAAAATTCCTTGCCTTCTAGTTTATATTTGCCGTTTTCGTACAGCTCGCTAGCCGCGACGTCAAGGGCTAGCTTGATCTGCTCGCCTGCTTTGTAGCCTGCTTTTTCGATAGCTTGCATGATTAGCTTGATCGGCTCTTCGTTATCGTTTAAATTTGGCGCGAATCCGCCCTCGTCGCCCACTGCCGTACTGTGGCCGGCTGCGTTTAGAAGGCCTTTTAGCGTGTGGTAAATCTCAGTCGCCGCTCGCAGCGCGTCGCTAAATTTATCAAATCCAAACGGCATAATCATAAATTCTTGAAAATCCACGCTGTTGTTTGCGTGCGCGCCGCCGTTGATGATATTAAACATCGGCACCGGCAGTACGGTAGCGTTCGCGCCGCCTAGGTAGCGGTATAAAGGCACGTCAAGGCTTTTAGCCGCCGCACGCGCTACCGCCATAGATACGCCAAGCACCGCATTTGCGCCCAAATTTGAGTAGTTATCGGTGCCATCAAGCTCTCTCATCTCATCGTCAAGCGCCTTTTGATCAAACGCATCCAGCCCGATCACGGCTTCGGCGATCTGCGAATTTACGTTTTCTACCGCCTTTAGCACGCCCTTGCCGCAGTATCTCTCGTCTTTATCGCGAAGCTCCAGTGCCTCGCGTTTACCCGTGCTTGCGCCGCTTGGGACTATCGCGCTTGCTACAGTGCCGTCGCTTAGAGCCACGGTCGCCTTCACGGTCGGGTTGCCGCGGCTATCAAGCACTTCTATCGCGGTTACGTCTTCTATAAATACCATTATTTTATTCCTCCGTATTTTCTTCTATGCTTTCGCTTTCGTCGTCGCTATCTTTGCCGCCCGCGCCGCTTATTAGCTTATCTAGGCCGATCGAGCTTTTTATCGTCGCTACGATCTCGTCTGATATCTCGGGGTGCTCTTTGAGATAGGCTTTTGCGTTTTCGCGGCCTTGGCCGATTTTGGCGGCTTTGTAGCTAAACCACGCGCCGCTTTTGTCGATGATATCGAGCTTCACGCCGTAGTCGATGATCTCGCCGTCGCGGCTGATACCCTCGCCGAACATTATGTCGAATTCCGCCGTTTTAAACGGAGGCGCAACCTTGTTTTTCACGACTTTTACCTTCGTGCGGTTGCCGATAGGCTCTTCGTTTTGCTTTAGCGTGGCGATTTTTCGCACGTCTAGGCGCACGGATGCGTAAAATTTAAGCGCGTTACCGCCGGTCGTCGTTTCAGGAGTGCCGTAGCCCATCGCGCCGATCTTCATACGAATTTGGTTGATAAATATCACTGTCGTGTTCATCTTGTGCACGACGCCCGCGAGCTTACGCAGCGCCTGGCTCATTAGACGCGCTTGCAAGCCTACGTGCTGATCGCCCATATCGCCCTCGATCTCGCTCTTTGGCGTTAGAGCCGCGACGCTATCGACTACGATAAGCTCGACCGCGCCGCTTCTAGCGAGGTTTTCTACGATTTCTAGCGCCTGCTCGCCAAAATCTGGCTGGCTGACGTACAGATTTTCGGTATCTACGCCCAAATTCGCCGCGTATTTTACGTCTAGAGCGTGCTCGGCGTCGATAAAGGCGCACGTGGCTCCCGTTTTTTGCGCTTCGGCGATGATGTGTAGGGTTAGAGTCGTTTTGCCCGAGCTCTCAGGCCCGTAAACCTCGATAATACGGCCCTTTGGGATACCGCCGATACCAAGGGCTAGGTCAAGTCCTAGCGAACCGGTCGAGATGCTATCTATGGCCTCTACTTGCTTGTCGCCCAGGCGGATCAGCGTACCCTTGCCAAACGCTTTATCTATCTGCTTTAAAGCCGCGTCTAAGGCCTTTTTCTTGTCCGAATCGTTTGTCGGCGGGACTATCTTTTTCTCTTCTTTTTCTTTTGCCATCGGCTTCCTTAAATTTAAAATAATCTGGCTGATTTTATCAAATTTGAGATGAATTTTTGATTATTTACGCAAATTTGAGACGGGTTTGGGCGCGGTCAAATTTAGCCTAAATTTACGCCTTTTTTAAAACGTAAAGCAGCTCGCTCACGTGCGTCGGACGGCTGGCTAGATTTCTGCTACCGCGAAAGGCGTTGTATTTTTGCTCCAAAATTTGCACTTCGCCAAGCCCGGCTAAATTTTGGCTAAATTCTTCGCGCGCGATGAATCCCTCGGAGTTAAACGAGATGAGCACGAATTTGGCTTTTAGCTTTGAGATTAGCTCGAAAAATGCCGGCGCGGCGGCTGATTTTTGATTAAACACCGAGCGGTTCCAGCCTCTAGCGATGCCCGAAACCCGCGATATTTCGCTCGGACGCTCGTAGCTAGCGATCAAATTTAACATAAAGTAGTTCGAGCCGTAGGGGTGCTGGTTATAAGGCGGATCAAGATAGACTAGATCAAGCGGCGGAAGCTCGGCGGCAAGCTCATTTGCGTCTCGCCTTTGCACGTCAAATTTGACGTTAAAATTTGAAAAAACGGGCTTAAGCAAGCTGATGTCTGCCGTGATGCGAGATAGCGCGTGTTTGCCGCGTCCGCCAAACTGCCCTAGGCCATCTTTGTTTTTATGAAAACCCTTGAAAATACCGCTGGTGTTGGCGTGCACGCTGGCTGAATACAGCAGCGGAGCGACGAAAAAAACGCGCAGCTCCTGCGGCACTAGCGAGTCGATCATCTGGCGCGCTGTGTCTATGTAGGCAGCGTTTTTTCTCGTGTAAAAGACGCGGTCAGTCGCCAAAATATTTGCTTCGTCTTTTGGCGCGTAAAGCTCGCAGATAAAGCCCTCACGCAAATTTGCGCCGATTTCGCGCGTTAGTTTTTCATGCCAAAAATCAAGCTCTTTTTTAAACTCCGCGTCCGCGTTTGCGAGATAGCACTCGTTTGTTACGCGGCTATAAAGCTCCAGGTCGTTTGCGACGATGAAATTTGCGTGGGATTTTAAAAACCGCGACACGATGCCGCTGCCGCTAAAAAGGTCGCAGCAGCTTAGTTTTTCTTTACCCAGCGCCTCTTTTGCGATATTTACGCCTTGTTCGATGAAGCCTAAAAGCGAGCGTTTGTTGCCGAGATAAGTTAAAATTTGCTCTTTTAAATACGCCTGATTTTCCATATTTTTCTTTATAAATTCCGCATTTTTATGGCGATTGTAGCAAAAATTTACTATAATTTCGCAATTAGGCCGCGCGCGAAATTTAAAGCGGAGCAAAAAGGATAAAATTTGAAGATTTTTAAGCATATAAACGTCACCCACTCGCCGGATGCGGACGATATTTTTATGTATAAGGCGATTGATTTTGGCTGGGTAAGCTCCAAAAATCTAAAATTTAGCGCCGCCGCGCTTGATATCCAGACGCTAAACGACGAGGCGCTAAAGGGCACTTACGAGGCCACGGCGATTAGCTTCGCGCTATATCCGCTTATCTGCGAGGAGTACGCGCTTTTGCGCACGGCGGTGAGCTTCGGCGAGGGCTACGGACCAAAGCTGGTTAAGAAAAAGGGCGCGGTTTTAAAGCGAAATTTCAAAGTCGCGCTAAGCGGCAAGCACACGACAAACGCCCTGCTTTTTCGCATGGCCTACCCGCAGGCGCGCATAGTTTATAAAAATTTCCTAGAGATCGAGAGCGCGGTCTTAAGCGGCGAAGTGGACGCGGGCGTGCTGATACATGAAAGCATTCTTGACTTTTCGGACGAGCTTTGCGTGGAGCGCGAGATCTGGGATATCTGGAGCGAGCTAGCGGGCGAAAATCTGCCGCTGCCGCTGGGAGGCATGGCGGTTCGCCGCAGCCTGCCGATAACGGACGCCATCGAGTGCGAGCGCGTGCTAACGGAGGGCGTACGTATCGCCACCGCGCATAAGCCGTTTTTGTCGCATATGCTGATGGAGCGAAATTTGATCCGCGTCGATAAAGAAAAGCTAAAAACCTACCTAAATCTCTACGCAAACGCTAGCTCCGTCTCGATGAACGAAACGCAGCTAAAGGCGGTAAATAGACTCTTTGCGCTTGGCTACGAGCGCGGATTTTATCCGCTGCCTATCGATGCGAAAAACTACCTCGTGCCGATCGAGTACAACGATATAAGGTTTAGCTAATGCAATCAACGCTCATAGAACTCGGCATCGAAACATTTAAGATCGCGCTTTATCTAAGCTTCCCTATGCTGCTCGCGGGCCTATCGGCGGGCCTTATCATCAGTATATTTCAGGCTACGACGCAGATAAACTAGATGACTCTAAGCTTCGTGCCAAAGATCATCCTCGTCGTCGTCGTGATTATATTTTTGATGCCGTGGATGGTCTCGATGATGGTCGATTTCACGACGCGCATGATAGAGTTTATCCCGAATTTCGTGCAATGACGCAGCTTATAGATTTTTCCAAATTTAGCTCGGTGCGAGTGGGCGGCGTGCACGAAGTAGCGGTGCTAGAAAGCATTGAGGACGCGCTAAAGCCTGAATTCGCCGGTCGCGTGATGATAGGCGGCGCGAACAACCTACTCGTTTCGCCAAACCCGCCCGCGATGATGATGCTAGGCGGAGCGTTTGATTATATAAATTTGAGCGGCGACGTGCTTGGTATCGGCGCTGCGACGAAGTCGGGCAAAATTTACAACTTCGCCAAAAAGCATAATATCGGCGGATTTGAGTTTTTGCAAAATATCCCTGGCACGCTTGGGGGTCTCGTCAAAATGAACGCGGGGCTTTGCGGCGTTAGTATCAGCGACGACCTGCTCGCGGTGCGGCTGGGATGCGGCTGGATAGAGCGCGAGAGGATAAGCTTTAGCTACCGCAAAAGCGGGATAGATGAGCCGATTTTCGGAGCCGAGTTTAAAATTTCACGCGAATTTGACGCAGCGCTCGCCGCCGATTTTGCCGCCAAGCGCGCAAATCAACCAAAGGGCGCTAGCTTTGGCAGTTGTTTTGTAAATCCGCCAGGCGACTACGCGGGCAGACTGATCGAAGCTGCCGGGCTAAAAGGCTACGCGATAGGCGGGGCTAAATTTAGCGAGCAGCACGCAAATTTCATCGTAAATTTTAACGCCGCGAGTTTTGAGAACGTAACGGGACTCATAAATTTAGCCCGCGAGCGCGTTTTAGAAAAATTTGACATCCAGCTAAAAACCGAAGTCGTGATACTCTAGACCTAGGCTTACTAAAATAACACAAAAAATATCATTTAACTAAAAACGGTTTTTGATTAAGTTAAGTACGCCTAAATTTTGCTTCATTTAAGCCCGCAAAATGTCTATTCTTAAGTAAATATTTCTATTTATTTTTATAAAATAAAAAAATATTTTAAAACAAAGGATAAACAGTGACTTTTGGCGAATCCATAAAAAGTTGCCTTAACGGCTACGTAAAGTTTGACGGCAGAGCGCCTAGGTCGGAGTACTGGTGGTTTTTAGTCTTTATTTTTCTAGTAAACGTAGTTGCGGTTTGTATAGACTTAAGTGCATCAAACATATACGAAAAATCAGAGCTTGTTTCTACGCTTGCGGGTTTAGCCCTTTTGTTACCCAAACTTGCAGTCTGCGTCAGAAGACTTCACGACCTAAACAAAAGCGGCTGGTGGGTGCTGCTCTTTTTTATTCCGATTATCGGCCCGATCGTTTTAATCGTATGGTTTGCTACGCGCGGCACGGTAGGCGCAAATAACTTCGGCGAGGACCCGCTAGCGGCGGTTTAAAGAGGCTAAAAATATCCGCAAAAGGCGGCGTAAAGGAAAAGGCGAGTTATTGTTTTTGCGCGGGCGGCGTCTGGTTTTTGCAGTTTATAAATGTTTACGCCAAATCTTAGCGCCGCTATGAAATTTTACGCACGCAAAGCAAATACAAAATGAAAAATCTTTTTATAAATAACGAATTGCGCGATATTTCGGTATGCGGCGAGAACCTCGGCGGAGCGATTTTTGACGGTTTGTCGGTTAGGGATGCGA
Organism: uncultured Campylobacter sp.; assembly: GCA_963518005.1. Lineage (GTDB taxonomy): Bacteria > Campylobacterota > Campylobacteria > Campylobacterales > Campylobacteraceae > Campylobacter_A. The sequence goes on along the minus strand of CAUQJU010000010.1, from coordinate 3,606 downwards.
AATTTATTCGGTGTGATTTTTCAAATGCGAGAATAGGCCTACGAAAAAACGTTAATTTTGAAAATACCGTTTTTCAAAAGGTAGATTTCCGTAGCGTCGGACAAGTAAATGCGGTTTACGATAATTGCAAATTTATCGGTTGCGATTTTCGCGGGACAAGATTAGACGACTTATCGACGAAATATTTCTCGTGTTTATTTGATAAATGCAAAATAACCGACCAAAAATTTTTAGTAAATAATTTTCAAAAAAATACGATTATCGGGAAAATATCCGAAGTCCAGTTTATCGGCGACAACCAAAGGTTAGGCAAGCTTGACGAGTTAAATTTAAACCTATCCGCCTGCAAAATCTCGTTTTTTAAATTTATAAATTGCGATATATCAAACATCGTTCCGCCCGACTTTTCTAATTATATATTTATAAAAGATTTAAAAATAAAAATCCAAAAAGCAAACGAAAAACTAGAGTTAGGCGATTTGTCCGCGGTAAACAAAAAAACGATGGAAAGAAAGTTAAGGCATTTGGGCGGACTGGATGCGTATTTGTTTAACGTAGAGGATGAAATTTACATCAACGGTTTAGAATTTACGGAAAAATTCTTTTTTTATTTAGGCGTGGATACGGCTTGTTTGCTAAAATAAATTTAAAGGCGTTTAACGATGAAATTTATTAGCGTAGATATAGATTTTTTAGATATTTATTCTAAAAATTTAGACGAAGAATACAAAAATTTTCACCTAAAAATGGCGGAAATTTTCGGTTTTCCGACCTTTTACGGCAAAAATCTCGCCGCTTTGATAGATTGCTTATCTGATTTAAGAACATTTGGGGACGAAGAGCCCATGACTCGCTACTCTTTGGGCGATGACGAATGCGTTTTATTAAACGTTAGAAATTGATCTAAAGCCTCAGACGATTTGAGACGCAAATTTTTATTGGCCCTAGAAGCCGTAAATACGCGGTTATCGGCTGATAAGACGCCTACGATATTAGTAAATTTAACGAGCAAAGGATAGGCTTGCTGCAAGAGATAAGAACCAGCTGCGAACCGGCGGTAATCGGCGTTAGAAACGGCCTATATCAGACGGAGTTTATAGACGCCAAATCCTTTCCCTCCAAAGACGTCAAAGAAAAATTTGCGAGCGTTTTTACGAATCCGCTAAATTTATCCGCATTTAAAGACGAATGCGTTAAAGCATTTGCGCTAAAACGAGCAAAACAAACCGATATCGTTTCTTGCGACTCGGGTATTTTTGATTTGGATTTTTTGATTTCGCAAAAGGCAGCAGACGTCATCAAATCCTTTAAGATTAATAATCTGATAAAAGTACCCGTCGAAATTGACGGCTGGAGCGGTAAATATTTCGCGGTTAGTTTTCCCAAATACCGCGTTAATATCGTAAATTTTCCCGAGTCTATTTTCGTATATCAAGATTACGATAACGAGCAAGGAAAATTTATCGATATCGTAAGAAGCATTAACGCCCCAACGAATATAGCGACTTAATGACACAAATCGTCCCCAGGAAAATATCGCTATCGCAAAAAGTAGAAGATAAGGCGTTTCATATAAACGGCATGGGACTGTTTTTCTCTCGCGCTATTTTGGACGCGTTTTTATCGGAGTAAATAAGCGGATTTAGCTTGCATGATACTTTTGTTTTAGATTAAATTTACAGGCTTTTTGGGAGTTTGGCGACCGCGCGGCTTTTGGCGTAAATTTACCTTTGTTTAAATCAAGCTTTGAATTTCGCCGCCCATAGCCGAATTTCGCTAGCTTGCTTAGTTTTGCGTTTGATAGGCGGTTAAATTTAGGGCGTCAGGCTCGCTCGTCTTCGCGCATTTGCCAAATAAACGTATCGGCGCGGCTTCATTGCGCTTTGTGCTTTTTAGCGGAGCGCTCAAAAACCCAGGCGCGCATTCGTCGCTTGCTTGAGCGCTTTTATCCGAATTTGCAGTCGCGTCTTAACGCGGAGTTTAAACCGCAAGCAGCCTTTGTGCTTAGCGTTTCGTTTGCGAGGTAGCTTTTTGTCTAGGCCCTACCCGCACGGTCGTTTGAAAATTTTGCGCTCTAGTCGCCCGTAAAGCCCATTTCGCCGTAAATTTAGCCCAAATAACGCATCGTTAAGGCCGCTAAAATGAGCGCCAAACTAAGCGCAGCCGTTAATTTATATAGCCGCAAAGCTCCGGCGCAGCGACTTTTCATATCGCGGATTTTGGGCGGCTTGCTAGCTAAATTTAGCTCCGTAAGCGCCGCGTCAAATTTACCGCAATCAAGCCTCTTCTCCGCAAAATCTCTAAAAATCAGCGCATCAAAATGCAGCCTTACGTGCAGATAAAATAGCCCCGCAAAAGCCGTCAAAAAGCCCACAATCACGGCAAAATGCGTAAAAATCGTAAGGCAGACGGCAAGCTGAAGCAAATTTAACAAGAAAAACAGCCTATGCGTCGCCAAAAACCTAGCCGTAACCAGCGCTAGAGCCGTATTGTTTGCCGTTTTTGCCTCCTCGGCCTCGTTTTTTATCAAATTTATCTCCTTTTTAGAGCTGTTTGGCAAATCAATCGCAGACCGGGCAGCCGTCCGCTAGCCGCGTTATCCGCTCACGCAGCGAGCTAGCGACTGCGATCTTTTCGCGGCGAGATTTTAGCAAATTTAGTGCGTCCTCAAAACTAAATCCCGCGTAAATCACAAGCCAAGCAAGCAGTACCGATGCGCTCCTGCCGTAGCCCAGCGCGCAACACACTAGCACCTTTTTGCCGTTCTCGGCAGCTCGTTCGTTTGGGCCCGCGGGAGTTTGTCTTGCCTCGGCGATCTCTAGCTTGTTTGCCGCACCGCGCGTTTGCAAATTTACCCGCATGGCTGTTTGCTCGTTAAATTTCAAATTTCGCTCGTTCGCGTAGCCCGCTTCGGCGCTAAAATTTGATCCTAGTTTCGCATCCATTTGCGACAAATTTTCGCCGCTGCTAAGAGTCGTTTTAACGAGCCGCTCAAGCTCGTCCGCGCCGCGTTTTAGCTCGTCCGCGCCGGGCGTTATCATATCTAGCATAGGCAGGCTCGCGTAAATTTGCGCGCCGCCAGGCCGCTCAAACTCGGCCGCGAGATCTAGCACCGCGTCAAATTTGCCCGCCTCCTTAACCGAGCCTAGATACAGCCCCGGCAAAATCTCGTCTGAAAGCCGGCGTCCGCGCAGCCAAAAAATCGCATTTAGCCGCGCTACGCAAAGATATGGAAAGAGTAAGGCTTTAGCCGCGGCGGCGTGTTTGCCTTGCCCGTTTTTAGCAAAAACTCCCGCGCCCAAAAAGGCGTAACCGCAAGCAACCAGCGCAAAACTAAGGCTCGCCCACGATAGCCACAGCATCCACGCGCCCCAAATTTTAGCTCCCAAAATCGCCGCAAAAAGCGTCAAAAACGCAAGCCCCAGATATAGCGCCGCCCATTTGTAGCGAGCAGCCTCCCTGGCTATGGCAAATCTAAGCGGCGCGCCCTCTAGCGGACGAATCAGGAGCACAAGGCAGCCCGCAGCCAGCCCTGTCGGAATGTCGATAAAATGGTGCTGATACGTGGTCAGCACGCTAAGGCCGATGAGCGCAAACCACGCCGCA